>JADFMY010000077.1 GCA_022563685.1 Pseudomonadota bacterium
GGTATTAGGCAAGGTGTATGTTACGTTGCCTCGCATTTCAATATGGTCGCCTTTTGGCATTTTGTTACCCTTAATGTTTAAAGACGCGTCATTATCCATTTTTTTGCTTCAAAGGCAACTGACTTATAGGGCGTTGGGGATGGCTGTGATATTATCTGGCGGTTTTTTGTTCGAATCAATTGAATGACCAAGATAGCATTTGTATTCCCTGGGCAGGGAGCGCAATCGGTCGGTATGATGACTGTATGGGGCGACTACCAGACCCTGGTAAAAGAAACCTACGCGCAGGCGTCTGACGCGCTCGGGTACGATTTGTGGCAACTGGTGTCTGAAGGCCCCGAGGAGCGACTGAATCAGACCGAAATTACTCAACCGGCAATGCTCTGCGCTGGTGTCGCATGTTGGAAGATTGCAACACAACAGAGCGAAATTCCCAATGCCAGCCTTATGGCGGGTCATAGTTTTGGTGAATACAGTGCGTTGGTATGCGCTCAAAGCCTCGATCTCGAAAGCGCGGTTAAACTCGTGGCCAAACGAGGTATATTAATGCAATCGGCGGTAGCGACTGGCGCAGGTTCGATGGCGGTAATACTTGGACTGGACGACATTGCTGTGATTGAAGCCTGTGCTAAGGTTCAGGAAGGTATCGTAGAAGCGACCAATTTCAACGCACCTGGACAGGTCGCTATATCAGGGCATAAAGCCTCGGTGGATGCGGCACTCGTCAATGCCAAAACAATGGGCGCCAAACGGACACTGCCCCTGGCGGTCAGTGTGCCTTCGCATAGCTCACTCATGCAAGATGCGGCTGAAGAATTATTCGAAGTATTCAACTCGATCAATTTTTCTATGCCGATAATACCGATTATTCATAATCAAAATGCTGGAATCGCACAGTCCGTGGACGAAATAAAACAATTATTGAGGAAGCAATTATACCAACCTGTGCGTTGGGCTGACGGGGTTCGCGAAATGCATACCCGGGGCATCGAATGTCTGGTCGAGTGCGGTCCCGGAAAAGTACTGAGCGGATTGACCAGAAGAATTGAAAAAACGATGCACGCGCAAGCTGTTTTTGATACTGCTTCGCTAGAAAATACGATCCAATATTTTTCGGAGTACTAACATGCTAACAGATCAAATTGCTCTGGTGACTGGCGCCAGTCGAGGTATAGGAAGGGCCATTGCGCAAGCGCTGGGTGAACAGAAGGCGACTGTGATCGGTACCGCGACGAGTGAATCTGGTGCACAGAACATATCGGCCGCACTTGAGGCCAGCGGCATCAAGGGAACGGGCCTGGTTTTAAATGTAACTGACCCAGAATCCGTGGTCCAGTGTTTAAAGCAGGTAAGCGACAAATTTGGAACGCCTGATATCCTTGTCAACAACGCTGGAATAACGCGCGATAATCTGCTGATTATGATGAAGGATGAACAATGGGATGACATCATCAATACCAACCTGACCTCTATTTTTCGAATGTCAAAAGCCGTAGTGAGACCGATGATGAAAAAAAGAAGTGGTCGAATCATTAATATTTCATCGGTCGTTGCTGCTACAGGCAATCCGGGGCAAACCAACTATGCGGCAGCAAAGGCCGGGCTGGTTGGGTTCAGTAAATCGCTGGCCCGTGAAATCGGATCAAGAAATATTACGGTGAATACGGTAGCGCCGGGCTTTATCGATACCGATATGACCCGCGGGCTCGGCGATGAACAACGTGCTAAGCTCGCACAACAGATACCGCTCGGCAGGCTCGGGAGCGTTGAAGAAGTGGCGGCTGCGGTGGTTTTTCTGGCCTCGCCGGCGGCGGCCTACATCACGGGAGAAACCCTCCACGTCAATGGCGGAATGTACATGCCGTAACGCCGTCGGGTAATAACATCGAATATTGAAATACCTGGCAAAAAAGACAGAAATACCATGATCTTCAGTTTATATTTAGGCGTAATCGACCCACTGATTATCTTAGGTCAGTCGTGCTGTGTACTTAAGTGTTTGTTTATTAAAGGAAAAAATAATAGAGACAATTCTGGCAACTCGCAGTCGTTTTCAATACAATATCGCCACTTAACAAGCTATTGAATTAACAACCAGGAGAAACTCCGAGATGAGCTCTGTTGAAGAACGTGTAAAAAAGATTGTTGCAGAACAATTAGGCGCCAAAGAAGAGGATGTGACTAACGAAGCTTCTTTCGTCGATGACCTGGGAGCCGACTCGCTCGACACCGTAGAACTGGTCATGGCCCTGGAAGAAGAATTCGAAACAGAAATCCCCGACGAAGAGGCTGAAAAAATCACCAGCGTTCAGCTTGCAATCGACTACGTCAACGCTAACGTATAACACACTCGGTTTGGAAAATGCCGCTTACCATTCAGCATGTTAAGCGGCATTTTCGTTTATCATCGAGATTAGCCTGGTAGAGAGGTTCAACTTTGTCAAAACGCCGTGTAGTGATAACCGGCCTGGGTTTATTGACCCCGGTTGGTAATACCGTCGAAGAGTCCTGGAAAAATATAGTTGCCGGAAAAAGCGGTATCGCGCTGATTACAGCCTTCGATGCCAGTAGTTTTTCCGTCAGGATTTCTGGATCGGTTAAAGATTTCGACGTGTCTCAGTACATTCCCCATAAAGACCAGAAAAAAATGGATATGTTTATCCATTACGGTGTGGCGGCCGGTATTCAGGCTCTCGACGATTCTGGTATAGAGGTAACCGATGAAAACGCCGACAGAATAGGTGTTGCGATCGGATCGGGAATAGGGGGGTTGCCGACAATCGAAAAAAACAGGGATGCTTTTATAGCAGGTGGCCCGAGGAAGATTTCGCCGTTTTTTGTCCCTAGTTCGATCGTCAATATGGTATCTGGAAATTTGTCGATTATGCGTGGGCTCAAGGGGCCCAACATTTCAATTGTCAGTGCCTGCACCACGGGTGCACACAATATCGGCGATGCAGCACGTATGATCAGCTATGGCGATGCAGACGTCATGGTGGCGGGCGGTTCTGAAATGGCGACTTCGGCGCTTGGAGTAGGCGGTTTTGCGGCTGCAAGAGCGCTATCGACCCGAAACGACGATCCAGAGGCCGCGAGTCGTCCCTGGGACAGAGATCGAGACGGGTTTGTACTAGGCGATGGTGCCGGAGTAGTCGTGCTAGAAGAGTACGAGCTGGCAAAAAAGCGTGGTGCGAACATCTATTGTGAATTGGCCGGATACGGCATGAGTGGGGACGCCTACCATATGACATCCCCGCCACCGGGAGGAGAAGGCGCGGCTCGTTGTATGACCAATGCATTAAACGATGCAAATTTGAATCCGGAAGACGTTGGCTATATCAATGCCCATGGCACCTCCACACCAGCCGGCGACCTGGCGGAAACGATGGCTGTAAAGTTGGCGATGGGGGACCACGCCAAGAAGGTGCTCGTCAGTTCGACTAAATCCATGACCGGGCATTTGTTAGGCGCAGCAGGTGGTATCGAAGCTATTTTTTCCATTCTGGCGCTTCGCGACCAGGTAGTTCCTCCCACTATCAACCTCGATAATCAGGACCCTGAATGCGATCTGGATTATGTCGCTAATACCGCTCGGGAGATAAAACTGAATGTATCCATGTCGAATTCTTTCGGTTTTGGTGGTACTAACGGGACCTGTATTTTTAAGACAATATGACGATGAGCTGTGACGGTCAGCCACAAACTCGAAGGAATTCCTGATCTCTTAGCCATCCATGCGCTAAAACCTGATACCTATCCATACCTGCTGGCGTCTAACACACGCGGAGGAACGAATGCACGTTACTCTATGCTGTTATCCTGCCCGCAACAAATTGATGTGCAGTTTCCAGGAGACAGTGACTGTCTTGCATCAATTACGGTCGATGTAGCGAATTCGCGCCAGCAATCGGATCTCCCGTTTTGTGGCGGCTGGTTCGTTTTTCTCAGCTACGAATATGCACAGATAATCGAGCCACAGGTCGATTATTTTGCCCATGAAACGTCACTACCAATCGCATTTAAAACCAGAATTCCGGCCGCTATTGTGGTCGATCACGATGATGAAAGTGCTTATATAATCGTCGAACAGGAATATAGCGATTTACAGGCCGGTATACTCGAAGATATCGATTCACCCCCTCGATATGGATTGGACAGGCTGGCAATCGGCACGATATCTGAAGACGAACCCGATTGTTATATCGAGAGTATTCGAAAAGCCAAACAATACATACGTGACGGCGATATTTTTCAGGCGAATCTGTCGCGCAACTGGACTGTCAAGTTTAAACAGCATTGTGACCCGATCGATCTTTACTACAGTCTGAGTCAAAGTAATCCGGCCCAGTTTGCGGCTTTGATTAAGTTTCGAGATCAATACATTATCAGCTCTTCGCCTGAAAGATTGATTTCACTAAGAGATGGCATGGCCCAATCCAGGCCTATAGCCGGCACGCATCCCCGGGGTAAAACAGCGGAGGAGGATGCTAATCTGTCCAGAATGTTGTTAGCCCATCCTAAAGAGCAGGCAGAGCATGTGATGTTGATCGATCTGGTTCGAAACGATTTGGGTCGCTTTTGTCAGGCAGGCAGTATAAAGGTGACAGAAAAAATGGTACTCGAAACCTATGAACACGTGCATCACATCGTATCCAATATCGAGGGACAGGTTCGTAACGGGACGAGTGTCAGGGATATCGTACATGCGGTTTTCCCTGGTGGCACTATTACCGGCTGCCCCAAGGTAAGATGTATGGAAATTATCAGTGAACTGGAGCAGTCACCCAGGGGGGCCTACACTGGCTCGCTGGGATATATCGGTCTGGATGGCCAGATGGATTTGAATATATTGATTCGAACCTTGTTATACGATCGAAATACCGTCAGTTTTCGCGCCGGGGCGGGAATCGTGCATGACTCGGTTCCCGAAAAAGAATTAATGGAGACGCGTCACAAGGCAAAAGGCTTGCTTAACGCGATCAAGCTCCATGCCTGAAATTATTGTTAACGAAACTCTCGGCTGGCAGGAAAGAGGACTGCATTATGGCGATGGGCTGTTTGAAACCCTGTTAAAGCTGGAGGGACGAATACCTCTTTGGAATGACCATTACCAACGTTTGCGCAAGGGTTGCCACAGACTTCGCATAGACTTGCCGGAAGAAGCATGGCTGGTTGACAGGATTGCCCGGGAAACTCAGGAAACGGAATCGTCGGTGGTTAAACTTATTGTCACGCGTGGCAGCGGTGGGCGCGGGTTGAAATTGCCCGTGAATAATCGACCTTCGATATTTGTGTTTAAATATCCCTATACCAGGATAATGGATAAAGAAATGGCACTCGACGTCGCTATCTGTGAAACCCGCTTACCGATCAATCGAAATTTGGCCGGTATCAAGCATTTAAATCGGCTCGACTATGTACTGGCTGCGCTTGAACTGGAGACCAAAGGTATGAGGGACGAGGGCATTTTGCTCGACACAGATGGGTTTCTCGTCGAAGGAATTATCAGTAACCTGTTCTTCTGTTTGCAGAGCCAGGTATACACACCATCGCTTGAAATGGCCGGCGTTGAAGGCATCATGCGCAAGCAAATTTTGAATTATTTTAAAACTCAGGGGGTGCGGGTAGAGGTTGGGCGATTCTCTGCCCAATTGCTGATGCAGGCGAGCGAATGTTTCATGTGTAATAGCGTGCAAGGAGTTCGACCGATTAGATCGCTCGATCAGAGTCAATTTGAAACAGGACCACTCACTCGAAACCTGATGAAACTATTCAACACCAGGCTCAGATACGAACAATGATGTTCAGGATAGTTAAGAAATTATTCGTCATGGGGGTGCTGATTTTAGTCATCGGAATATCGATACTCGTGATTCAATTGTACCGATTTCAGTCTGAGATAATTTCCTTACCCGATTCCGGGCGGACCTTTGTGATCATTCCAGGTAGCAATATCAAGACGATTGCTCACCAACTGAGTCTGGAAAAAATAATAGACGATCCCTGGCTGTTTATTTTGCTCGCCAGGGTTAAGGGTGTTGAAACCAAGGTCCGGGCGGGCGAATATCGCCTGCAACAGGATCAGTCGGCGTTGGATTTACTCGATACCTTTACCAAAGGTCATTCGATTCAATACAGTCTTTCCATCATAGAAGGCTGGTCGTTTAGAGAAATGATTCACGAGATGCAGAAACACCCGGTCATTACCAACCAGTTACGGGGAAAATCCGATGCTGAAATAATGGCAACCATCGGTTACCCGGGGCAGCATCCTGAGGGTCTGTTTTTCCCCGATACTTATCGATTTCCCAGGGGAACCACCGATATTCAGTTCTTACAACGCGCCTATCGGTTAATGCAAAATTACTTGCAGCGCGAATGGGATAACCGTGCGCCAGATCTGCCGATTGCGAGCAGCTATGAGGCGCTGATACTGGCCTCCATCATCGAAAAGGAAACCGGAGTCGCGCACGAACGTCCGTTAATCGCCGCGGTATTTATTCAGCGCCTAAAAAAGGGAATGCGATTGCAAACGGATCCAACCATCATATATGGACTGGGGGAAAGCTTTGACGGCAATATCAGGGCGCGAGATTTGAAAAAAGATACGCCCTATAACACTTATCTTCATAAAGGTCTGACTCCTACTCCGATAGCCTTACCGGGACTGGAGGCTATCAGAGCTGCGTTGCATCCGGCCGATAATGATGCCCTGTATTTTGTCTCCAGGGGTGATGGCACGCATCATTTCTCGAAAACGCTGAAAGAACATAATAAAGCCGTCGTGAAGTATCAGCTCAAAGGCCGGAAAAACAGGAGAAAGATTTCTTCGGAATCGTAAATCAACAAGGTGTATTAATGGCTGACCTGAAAATGAATAATAAGATGATAGTAATCGACGGAATCGATGGTAGCGGTAAAGGTGTGCAGACTCGTCGATTACACCGGGCACTGCTTCAGGCCGGCAATACGACGCTATTGACGCGTGAGCCCGGAGGTTCGCCAGCCGCCGAGGAGATTAGAAAACTGCTGGTTGAAGGAACACCGGAAAAATGGGATAGCATGACCGAATTGCTGCTCATGTACGCAGCCAGGAGATCGCATTTAAGAGATACAATCTGGCCGTCCCTGGACCGGGGAGACTGGGTAGTCAGCGATCGTTTCGCTGATTCCAGCCGCGCATTTCAGGGTATCGCTGGAGATCTTGGACTGGAGCTGGTGGAAAAAATTCACCGTCTCGTGGTCGGATCGTTCGAACCGGATCTGGTCCTGATCCTGGACCTGCCCGAATCGATCGCTTTGAGCCGGGCGAATTCGAGGGGAGGGCAGGAAAATCGATTTGAGCGAAAAGGTAAGCAATACCACACGAAAGTCAGACGCGCATTCCTGCAGGTGGCGGCATCTAACCAGTCTCTGTACCAGGTTGTCGATGCAGATCATTCGATTGACGATGTGACCCGCCAAATATTTTCTATCACCAACCAACGCTTTCAATTATCACTTGAGTTAGACCCGCATATTGCATGAAGGCGGTGACGACTTATGACTTTTATCAATAAACTCAGGTATTTAGATACAAACATCGAATAATGGATGATAAAACCACCCCGATTTACCAACCTGTTTTTTTACCCTGGCACGCGCCTGTGCTGGAGAATATGCTCTCGCTAAAGCAACAACAACGCTTGCCTCATGCAATTTTGATCGACGCCAAAAGCGACCAGGATGGTATCGGTTTTATCTGGCATTTCATGATGTTGATGCTTTGCGAAAAACCCCACGACCTAAGCCCCTGCGGGCGATGCCAGCCTTGCCGGTTAATGCTGTCGAATTCTTATCCAGATATTGTGTATGTCACTTTGCTCTACGATAATAAAAATAAAAAAATGAATAAAAACATAAAGATAGAGCAGATTCGTGAACTAATACACGAACTGCATTTAACCCGCCGATACGACAACCTAAAGATCGCTGCTATTTATCCTGCCGACAAGATGAGTATCGAAGGGTCTAACAGCCTGTTGAAAACCCTCGAGGAGCCGGCGTCGCACACATTGATATTGTTGATCACACACAACAGGGGCAAGTTACCCGTCACGATACGAAGCCGATGTCAGATATGGCCGCTCGATCACCCCGCGCGCCAGACGTCGATGGAGTGGTTGCAGCAACAAGGTATGAACGAGGCTGCAGCGGAGCAATATATCGATTTTTCAGAGGGCGACCCGCAACTGGCACTCAAGTTACAGCTTGGCGAATACGCCAGCCTGGTCAATCAGTTCAAACACCAGTTTGCGTTATACCTGAAAAATGAAATCGATGTCAGCAAGCTTAGTTCCAGCCTGGCGCCTGTCGAAGTATCCCTGGTACGCCGCCTGATTAGAAGGGTAGTCACCGCCTATTGTTATCAATTTGTTGGCCTGAATGCAAAAGGCGTGGTATCGGGTGTTGTGCAAAAGCCCGCGGCCCAAAAAGTACTGTTACTGGCGTCTCGCCTGGATCGGCAGCTTAGGGTTGAAGAAAGTAACCTAAATCTCCAAATTCAGCTGGAAGACGTGCTAATATCATTGAAACAAATCATTAAATTCGAGTAGTAATTAATGGCAACACCCAGTCAAGGCATATTATCTCTGAACATCAAAGATAAGAGTGCGCTGTACGCAGCCTATATGCCGTATGTCAAAAACGGTGGTTTGTTTATACCGACCCACAAGCAGTATTCGCTCGGCGACGAGGTATTCATGCTGCTCAGTTTGATGGACGATAAGGAACGCTTGCCGGTAGCGGGTAAAATAATCTGGGTGACGCCCGAGGGAGCACAAGGCAACAAGGCAGCCGGTATCGGTGTGCAGTTTAGTGCCCAGGACAATGGTATGACGCGTAATAAAATAGAGGGTTATCTGGCTGGCGCACTACAGGCCGACCGACCAACGCATACGATGTAAGGCGGCTCGCTCGCCTCTTAATTGTAGCCCGGGCTATTGGTTACTCCTCGATCAATTTCCATCCCTGCACCGGGCAGAAGCGTTCACCATACCGGGATTCATACTGGCGCAGGGTTTCGGTGATGGTATCAACACCCTGGTTCAGGCTGTAATTGAGTGGCCCGCCTCTAAATGGGGCGAATCCTGTACCGAAGATGATTCCGGCATCAAGCAGGTCTTTGTCGGCGACAATTTTTTCTTCGATGCATGACGCCGATTCGTTAAGAAGGCGAAAGATCAATCGATTCTGAATCATTTTCTGGTCACCCAGGTCCGCGTCGCGATCCTTGACCGGTTTTCCATTTTTGTATTTATAAAAACCTCTACCGGTCTTTTTACCCAGATGTTTGTTGGTGACGAATTTTTCCAGTCCATCGGGAACTTTAATGTCATAGGCCTGCGAGAGATTCTCTGCAACCGAGTGGCAGATATCCAGACCAACCGCATCCGCGAGTTCCACCGGCCCCATTGGCATGCCGAAATCGAGTGCGGCTTTGTCGATCGCCTCGGGCGACACGCCTTCATCGTACAGAGTGATTGCTTCGACCAGATAGGGCATTAAAATTCGATTCACCAGGAACCCGGGTGAGCTTTTCACCGGCAGCGGCAACTTGCCAATATGCAGGGTAAACGCAATCGCTTGCTGGATCGTTGTCGCCGAGGTTTTAGCTGTTTTAACGATTTCAACCAGTGGCATCATGGCAACCGGGTTAAAGAAATGAATGCCAACCAGACGCTCTGGATTCTTTAAAACGGTCGCGAGTGTTTCCAATGGAATACTCGAGGTATTGGTTGCTAACACCGCATCGGGCTTCATACGCGGTTCGATGTCGCGGTAAATCGCATGCTTGGCGTCCTTATCTTCAAATATTGCTTCAATAATAATGTCGGCTTTCGCAACCCCGTAGCCATTGCAATCAGGGATCAGGCGATCCAGGGCGGCATTACGCTCATGGGTGGTCTTATATTTCCTGGCGTAGAGTTTGTGCGCCCGCTGCATCGCATTGGAAAGATATTGTGGCTCCCGATCCTGTAGCGTGACGCTAAAGCCTCGTAGCGCACACCAGGCTGCAATGTCTCCTCCCATGGTACCCGCACCGATAACGTGAATGTGTTTGGGTATGAAAGACTTTTTATCGCCGAGACCCTTGAGTCGAGTCTGCAGAAAAAATACGCGAATTAAATTTCTCACGGTATCGCCCTGAATCAGGCGTGCAACCGAGTTAGCCTCTTCCTCCATCATGCATTTTCTGTTGCCATAGTGCTTGCACCAGACATCCAGCAGTGCATAGGGAGCGGGGTAGTGTTGCCGCGAGGCTTTTTTGGCGACCTGCTTCTTCATAAAGGAGGTGAGTAAATTTCGAATGCCCGGCAGGGACAGTACTTTACCAGGCCAGGACAGGGTGCGTTTAGCCGGCTTCGTCAGCGCCATCTGCTGGGCGGCTCTTTTTATCTGTCGTGCGGGTTGTATCAGATCGACCAGGCCAATCGATTTGGCCTGTCTGGCCGAGAGTGCGCGGCCAGACAGCATCATTTCAAGGGACTTGAGCGGATTAATAATCTCGGTGGAGCGCACTAATCCACCAAAAGCAGGATGTATACCCAGTTTTACCTCGGGTAAACCGATTTTAGTGGACGCATCATCCAGCGCCACCCGGTAATCGCAGGCTAGTGCGAGCTCGGTTCCTCCACCCATGCAAAATCCCTCGATCAATGCGACCGTGGGGCAGGAGAGTGCTTCAAGCCGGGTAAATACATTTTGCCCCCGCTTGATCATAATCAATGCTTCCTGCTTATTGGTTACATCAAGAAACTCTTTGACGTCGGCACCCGCGATAAACCCGGATTTCTTGCCCGACTGGATGATTACAGCGACTGGCTTTTGCTCGATAATTTGATCGATCAGGGCGTTTAGCTGATCCAGCACCGAAGCGGAGAGTACATTGGTTTCTGTCTTCTGTTTGTCGAACGTCAACCACAGAACACCCTTGTCATCGGTGTGGGTTTGCCAGTCACTGATTGCGATACTCATTTTTTCGTCCTCTTTGAGGGAGTTCTGGTACTCGGTTTACTTTTCCCGGCCTTCTTTGAGGGTGCGCCGATGCCTGTCTCCCGTTCGATCAACATCGCGCCACCCTGACCACCACCAATGCACAGGGAGGCAATACCGCGCCTGGCATTGCGTTCCTGCAGGACTTTTGCCAGATGCAGGACGATCCTGGCGCCACTGGCGCCAACCGGGTGTCCGAGACTGACGCCGCCCCCATGGATATTGAGTTTATCGAGTGGGATTTCACCCACTGCGGACTTAAGATCCAGGTGATTATTGCAATAATCATTATCCTTGAGTGCGGCAACCACGGCCAGTACCTGAGCGGCAAAGGCTTCGTTGATTTCCCAGTAATCGATAGCGCCGGGTTTAAGTTTATTCGATTTGAGTAGAGGCGCTATCGCATGTGCGGGTCCCAGGCCCATTTCCGCGGGGCTCAAGGCGGCCCATTGTGTCTCGACGATACGCGCCATCACCGGTAGATCGTATTGCTTCACAGCCGCTTCACTGGCTAAAACCAGAACGGCAGCCCCATCGGTAATTTGCGCACTATTTCCTGGTGTCACGAGACCATAGGGCTTATCGAAAGCAGGGCGTAGTTTGGCCAGTTTTTCGAGCGTCGTGTCGGGACGAACACCATCGTCTAGCTCATATACATTCCCTTCGGCGTCAAAAATGGCTTCGACCTCGGATAATGCACCGTCTAGTTGCGCCTGGTGCAGTTTGAGGTGACTATCCATGGCAAACTGGTCCATCATTTCCCGGTCAATATTAAAACGATAGGCAATCTTTTCGGCAGTTTGTCCCATATTCATTCCAACCACGGGGTCGGTAAGGCCTTTCAATAAAGCAATCACCGGCGCCAATAGACCGGGGCGAAAGGATTTCAATGTTTTCAGTTTCGCCGGAAAAGATTTGGCTCCCCACCAGCTGGCCAACCAGGTCACCATTTTCGTGTGCAATAGCAGAGGTGCCTGGCTCATCGCTTCAATGCCACCGGCCAGCACCAGATTAGATCTGCCCGCAGCGATATTCAGTGCAGCTGAATCCAGCGCCTGCATTCCAGAAGCACAATTGCGCTGAACCGTAAATGCCGGAACCCGATCACCGCAACCGAGTCGTAGGGCAACGACTCGAGCGATATTGGCTTCATCGGGGCCAGGCATGGTAGATCCCATGATGACTTCATCGAATTCCTCGGGAGCAAACGGCATGCGTTGCAGAACAGGTCTGGCCGCATAAATACCCAGTTCAGCGTGTTTGAACGGTCCTGGCTTGCCACGAGCCTTCAGAAAAGGTGTGCGGCCGCCATCGACAATGAATACAGGACGGGAGTAGCTATTCTTTTTCGCAGCCATGATTCGATCTCAGTGGGGATAGTGAGTACTTAGGGACATTAGACCAGGTGATTATAAATCATGTTCCATGAGTTGCAATATGAAACTGATTAAAAAGAGAAAAGGTATAGGCAATAGATAGTTGATCTGACACAGTTATGCCTAGTGTAACCCAGATTTTGAGAATTCGGCAAATAACCCCTGGTTTGCATATAGAGTGCGTATAATAGTTATTATGTAAAGTTATACGGTATTGAGCCAAAGGACTGACGACCAATCAGACATAAGCCGTAATATTAAAGTCTCCAAATTCACCCCCCCACTCCTTGTAAATGCCCGTAGATACCGCTCAAAAAGCGCGATTATCTGCCCCTGAATCGCCCCGGGTATTCCGGATACTCGGTTGTGTGAGTCATGCAAAAGTATTCAAGGCCTGGTTGGGAAAGCACGCGGATAAGATCGCTTTTTTTGTCTGCCATCGTACAACTTTCAAATACCAGCTTCTCCTTACGATAAAATTATTCCATTATGAGTAGTTTTGTTATTAACGCGGGTTCAACTATTAAGTGCAACAGTCAAGTTTGTTTTTTTACCCTGCCGGTAATTTAATAAAATCAATCCGATGACATCACAAGTGAGAGCCTATTGAAGGCTGGCATA
>JADFMY010000078.1 GCA_022563685.1 Pseudomonadota bacterium
GCCTGAACGACTACCCGCTGGCAATTTGCACCGCGGGCTGCCTGCTACAGTACCTCGGCAATACCTTAAAGACCCTGCTACCCCATATTCAGCCGATTCGTATCGAGCAGGTCTCAGACCTGTTACTGATCGACGCCAACAGCCGCCGCAATCTGGAATTAACCCAGTCCAATAACCAGGCCCTTGACCACAGCCTGCTCGGCATTATCAATCACTGTGTGACGGCCATGGGTTACCGCGAGCTTGGCCGCTGGTTGCAAAAACCGTTACGTAATCAGGCGCAGGTGCGGCAAAGACACCACGCGCTGGCCTGTCTGCTCGGCAATCGTGATTTCGAAATCATTGCGGAGATGATGCAATCGGTAGGCGATATCGAAAGAATTCTCGCGCGGATTGCACTGTTATCCGCGCGCCCGCGTGATCTCACCACATTACAGTCAAGCCTCGAACTATTACCCGAATTACAGCTTGCTATTGCAGATCTCGATAGCCCTCTGATTAAACAATTGGCGCAATCCATGACGACTCATCAGGAGATCGTCGCCCTGCTCGATTCGGCGATCATCGATGAGCCACCGCTGTTGATCCGGGATGGAGGTGTGATCGCATCCGGTTTCGACCCGGAACTCGACGAGCTGCGCGGGCTGAGCGCCAACGCGGACCAGTTCCTCGTAGACCTGGAAAACCAGGAACAGCACAAGACCGGCATTAACTCGCTCAAAGTGGCCTATAACCGGGTACACGGGTTTTATATCGAAGTCAGCAAAACCCATAGCCACGCTATTCCAGTCGAGTATGTACGGCGTCAAACCCTGAAGGCGGTGGAAAGATATATCACCCCTGAATTAAAGGCCTTCGAAGACAAGATCTTAAGCGCACGCGAACGTGCTCTGGCACGCGAAAAACATCTTTACGAAACGCTATTGAAGCAGCTATCGGCACAATTGGCGCCTTTGCAGCAGTGCGCCACGGCACTGGCGCAACTCGACGTATTGCTCAGTTTTGCGCACTGTGCCGACCGTTATAACTGGTCTGCACCTACCCTGAGCGAAACGCCGCTACTGGATATTCGTGCTGGCAGGCATCCGGTGGTTGAGCAGGTGATGCAGGAGCCATTTGTCGCTAACGATACCCAACTCGATCACCAGCGCCGCATGCTACTCATTACCGGACCGAATATGGGCGGTAAATCGACCTATATGCGCCAGACCGCGCTGATCGTAATACTGTGCTATATGGGCAGCTATGTACCAGCAGAGCAGGCTACCATCGGCCCGGTGGATCAGATATTTACCCGCATTGGCGCCAGTGACGATCTTTCCAGTGGACGCTCCACCTTTATGGTGGAAATGACCGAGGCGGCCAATATTCTCAATAATGCCACCCCGAACAGCCTGGTATTGATGGATGAAATCGGTCGCGGCACCAGTACTTTTGACGGACTTGCCCTGGCCTGGGCCTGCGCCGACCACCTGGCTCAAAAATCCGGTGCTTTTACCCTGTTTGCGACCCATTATTTCGAACTGACCCTGCTACCGGAACAGTACGACACTATTCACAATGTACATCTGGACGCGATTGAACATGGCGACGACATTATTTTCATGCACCGGGTTAAACCAGGTCCGGCGAATCAAAGTTACGGCTTGCAGGTCGCAAAGCTGGCTGGCATTCCACGCCACGCGATCGAACTGGCGCGCCAGAAACTATTACTGCTGGAACAACAGTCGAAACATTCTGCACCCCAGATCGATTTGTTCAGTGAACCCGTTATTCCGCCGCCCGCCGAGTCTCCCGTGGTTGAAAAACTGTCAGAACTGGATCTGGATAATTTGTCCCCGAGGCAGGCGCTCGACACTCTGTATCATTTGAAAGCCCTGCTGCGTGATACCTAGCCCGCAGATTGATAATCCGCTTGAAGTTTAGCCAATGCCTATTTAGACTGCCGCAATACTTCTGTTCGCCCATTCGCTTAACCTGGCCAGTAAATTTAATGACATTTGTAGTACTCGAAAACTGTATCAAGTGCAAATACATGGACTGCATCGATGTCTGCCCGGTCGACTGCTTTCACGAAGGCCCCAATTTTCTGGTGATCGACCCGGAAGAATGCATCGATTGCACCCTGTGCGAACCTGAATGTCCTGCCGAGGCTATAGTATCGGAGGACGATATACCGCCCGGTCAGGAGCAGTTTCTCGCCTTGAACGAAGAGTTATCGCTAAGCTGGCCGGTTATTACCGCCAGTAAACCCCCGCCCGAAGACGCTGAAGAATGGGATGGTGTCGCGGATAAGTTGCAATACCTGGAACGGTAGTCCGGCCAATATTGAATAGCGTGATAAAATTGGCACGGACAAAGACGACTACTGGTTTTATGATTCCCTCTAAAAGACTGGTTTCTTAGCTACAGGATTGCTTGAGAAAATTTCCTACTACCGGCGAGAAATGCTCGTCGTCTATTAAAAATGCATCGTGTCCATTAGGCGAATCGATTTCGACATGATCCACGTCGGTGCCCGTTTCCTTTAAACTCTCAGCCAGTTCTCTCTGCTGTCTCAGGGGAAAAAGAATGTCCGTGGTTACACCAATTATCAGCGCTTTCCTGACCTTTATTTTGGCCAGGCCGGCATCGACCGACCCACCATGTTCAGCAATGTCGAACCAGTCCATTGCGCGTGATAGATGTAGATAACAATTCGCATCGAAATTGTGGATAAATTTCTGTGCGTTATATTCGAGGTAGTTTTCTATTTCGAATTCCAGCTCGAACGGTTTCCCTGTTAACCGCTCCTGCGGTAACTTGCTTCGATCAAACTTGGAATTCCATTCATCTGAAGCGCGGTAAGAAACCAGTCCCAGTTTGCGTGCCAGGACCATACCTGCGAAGGGTTCTTCACCCGTTTTGTAGCGCCCATTTTTCCAGGCTGGATCGCTGCGAATGATTTCGCGTTGTAACGACCGCAGCGCTATGGATAAAGGCAGGGCCTGGGCCGCCGCCGATATCGAGATCAGATATTCGATCTGTTCTGGAAATAGTATCCCATAAGCGATCGACGCCATGCCCCCCATCGAGGACCCCACCGCAGCGTGCAAACGCTCGACGCCCAGTTCGTGCATCAGATGTTGGCCTGCGCTGGTAATATCTTCAACCGTCAAATTCGGAAAATCGGCACCATAAGGTTCAACTGTTTCAGGATTGATTGACCTCGGACCTGTACTACCATAGCAACCGCCTAAGGAATTCACGCAAACCACAAAGAACCGATTAGTATCGATCGCCTTATCAGGCCCTATCATAAATTCCCACCAACCCGGTGATGGATCTTGTTCCGAAGAAGCGGCGTGCGCACTGGGTGAGAGACCGGTGAATATTAGAATTGCATTATCCGCGTTTGGGGACAGTTCTCCCCAGGATTCGTAAGCCAGCGTAACTTCCGCTAAGCGACCGCCGCGACGCATCGGAAAACCGCTTTTATCGAGATTGGTTAATTTTACTTGTCTGGTGGCTTTGGTGGTGTAACAATAAACATCTTCTTCGTAGGTCATGAATAACCCTAATTGTCGAACATTCGCTGCAACGCGATTCTTGCGTTGTTGGCGACCTCTTCAGCAACCGAAACCTGGTTTACCACATGTCCTTCGACCAGGTTTTCCAATACCCATGCCAGGTGTTGTGGGTCGATACGAAACATGGTTGAACACATACACACCATCGGTGACATAAACTGTACGATCTTGTCGTCTTTCGCCAGGGTTTGATGCAAGCGATTGACCAGGTTTAACTCGGTACCCACCAGCCAATGACTGCCCGGCTCTGAGTCGGTGACGGTCCTGATGATATATTCGGTGGAACCCACGTAATCGGAGAGCTGGCATACCTCGTAACTCGCCTCCGGGTGGGAGATGACCTTACCCTTGGGTACTTCGCGTCTGAAATTTTCGATTTGCCCGGGTTCGAATACTTGGTGCACGGAGCAAAAACCTTTCCACAGGATCATTTTTGCCTGTCTGATTTGTTCGGGCTCGAGTCCGCCCATGGGCTGATCGTAGTCCCAGATCACCATTTGCTCAAGTGGAATACCCATTTTCACCCCGGTATTACGTCCGAGGTGTTGATCTGGAAAGAACAGCACTTTTTCGCGCTGGGCAAACGACCAGTCGAGAATTTTTTGCGCGTTGGTCGAAGTGCACACGATACCGCCGTGGCTGCCACAAAAAGCCTTCAAATCGGCTGCCGAATTAATATAAGTAACCGGGGTGATACATTCGTCGGCGTCGAGCACGCTTGAAAGCTCAGCCCAGGCGCGCTCTACCTGGTCAAGATCTGCCATGTCCGCCATAGCACAGCCGGCAGACAGGTCGGGGATTATGGAAATCTGCTCGGGTCTCGAGATGATATCGGCTACTTCGGCCATAAAATGCACACCGCAAAACACGATGTACTCGGCGTCGGAGTTAGCTGCTTCGCGTGACAACTTGAGCGAATCGCCGGAAAAATCGGCATGCTTGAAGACTTCATCGCGCTGATAGTGGTGTCCTAATATAACAACACGTTTACCCAGAGCCTGTTTGGCTTTGATGATGCGATTGTCGCAATCGTCATCGTTTAACGAAGCATAGGGTTGTAGGTTTATTGCGGTAGCTGCCATGATCGACTTCTATATAACACGAGACTTAAAATAGTACCACTTGCCTACCTTTGTGCCAATTAGCTCTGCGGTTTTCGAACCCGAATCGACAACTCCTTTAACTGCTGGTCGCTGACCGGCGCCGGCGCCTGGGTTAATAAACAGGCTGCGGTCTGGGTTTTGGGGAAAGCCATCACATCGCGAATAGAATTCGCGCCCGCCATCAACATCACCATTCGATCCAGGCCAAAGGCTATGCCACCGTGTGGCGGGCAACCGTAATTGAGCGCGGTTAACAGAAAACCAAATTTCTCTTCTGCTTCCTGTTGATCGATGCCGAGCAGTTTTAACACTCGCAGCTGCATTTCCTGCTGATGGATACGAATCGAACCGCCACCCAGTTCGGTACCATTGAGCACCATATCGTAGGCTCTGGAGAGAAAATTCCCTGGATCTGCCTCCAGTTCGTCGGCATTTTCAGTGTTGGGCGCCGTGAACGGATGGTGTAACGCGTTCCATCGATCTTCGCGTTCGTCGTGCTCGAACATGGGAAAGTCAACCACCCACAGAAATCGCCAGCCATCTTCTACCAGATTCAGATCCTGTGCGATCTTGACCCGCAATGCGCCTAGCGAATCATTCACGATATTGGCCCTGTCTGCACCAAAGAATATCAAATCGCCACTTTGCGCCCGGGTTCGACGCAGGATTTCAGCAATCGCCTCGTCGGGTAAGAACTTCAGGATCGGTGACTGCAATCCTTCCCGGCCCTGATCGATGTCGTTGCATTTAATATAAGCGAGTCCTTTGGCGCCGTAACGACCGACAAGCTCGGTATACCCGTCGATTTCTTTGCGTGTCAGTGAATTACCCCCCGGTATGCGTAACGCAGCGACCCTGCCCTGTGGATCCCTGGCCGGAGCTGAAAAAACTTTGAATTCTACGTCAGCAAGCAGATCGGACACGGTGACCAGTTCCAGGGAAATACGTAAATCTGGTTTGTCCGAGCCAAATCGTTCCATCGCGTTGGCATAGCTGATGCGCGGGAATTCGGCATCGACACTTACATTCATAACCGATTGAAACAGTTCACGCATCATGTCTTCCATCAACGACATGATATCGTCCTCCTGCATAAAAGAGGTTTCAATATCGAGTTGGGTGAATTCGGGCTGACGATCTGCACGCAAATCCTCGTCACGAAAACAGCGTGCAATTTGGTAGTAGCGATCCATCCCCGACATCATTAAGAGTTGCTTGAACAGCTGGGGCGACTGTGGCAGCGCGAAAAAAGTGCCGCTGTAGGTTCGACTCGGCACCAGGTAATCACGTGCGCCTTCCGGCGTAGCCCTTGTCAGCATCGGGGTTTCAATATCCATGAATTCGTGATTTTCTAGCCAGCTACGCAGAAAATGAGTCACCCGCGCGCGCAACTGCATGCGGTATTGCATGTCCGGCCTGCGTAAATCGATATAACGATATTTGAGACGAAGATCGTCGTGTACTTCATCGTCATCGAGTTGAAACGGTGGAGTCTCGGAGCTGTTGAGAATATGCAGCTTACGCGCTAATAACTCTACTTCACCGGTGGGCATGTCTGGATTTGCAGTTCCCTCGGGGCGAATTCTTAGCTTCCCTTCGACCTTTAGCACAAATTCGTTTCGTAATCTTTCGGCGTCGGCAAACATAGCCGCATCGTCGGGGTCGAACACCACCTGCAACATGCCTTTGCGGTCTCGCAGATCGACAAAAATGACACCACCGTGGTCACGACGGCGGTTGACCCAGCCACAGACCGTAATTTCCTGGCCGATATGTTGCTGCTTGAGTTCACCACAGTAATGCGTTCGCATAGTTTCTTAATCCAAATGTTGAGAGCGATTGCCCAGGGACGCTATTGGTCAGGGGTGACCTGGCCAAACTCGCGCAAGTAATACTACCAGAGGCCTGTAGCAGATTATGCTGCGGTGTCTTTCTTCGCAGGCGTTTCTTTTTTACCCGAAGTGTCCTTGTTAACCGAAGTGTCCTTGTTGCCCGAAGTGTCCTGTTTTGGAGCCGATTCCTTATTCCTGGTATCCGAATCTACCAGATTTTTTTGCCCGGTAGATTTAAAATCGGTTTCATACCAGCCTGAGCCACTGAGCCTGAACCCCGCCGCTGAAATCTTTTTCTTTAATGACGGTTTACTGCAGGCCGGGCATTCGATAAGCGGGGCATCGCTCATTTTTTGCAATGCCTCAAGGGCATGATCACACGCGTTACAAATATACTCGTATATGGGCAAGGTCAATCTCCGTAAGAATCGCACAAGTCTTGAAAAAGGCACGGGATTCTATAACAGTCTGGCGCGATTTCCAATATGCGGTTACCTACGATGTCGCTTTAAATTTGGTTTTTAAAACCGCTTTGCTAAAATTCATTGATAACTTCGCTTATTGTTATAGTCTGAATGTCCTTTAAACAGCTTGTGGAGAATAATATTAGTTCCAAACCACTGGTTTTCAAGTTCAGAACCAAACACGCCGAACTGTCGATTACGCAAAACGCTAATCGACTTGAATTACATGCCCACTCCAATGCCTTACATAGCGTAATTAACCTGAAGGCACCCCAGAAACTGGCGTTAAAAAACCTTGAATTCCTGGCGGGAATACTGTTATTTCTGCCCGAACCTGAAAATATACTACTGCTGGGTACGGGTGGCGGTTCACTGGTTCACTTCCTGCGTTTTCACTATCCAAAAGCCCGGATAATCGCTGTAGATCTTGATGCGGAACTTCTGGAAATTATGCACCAGAAGATGCAATTACCCAAAGCCAGCCAATACCTCACCTATGTGATTGACGACGCCGATCTTTACCTGCGCCATTGCACCCAGCGTTTCGATTTAATTCTGGTCGACATTTTTGAGGGAACTCAATCCCCAGGTTGGCTACTAGAACTTCAGAGTATGCAGCGCCTCTACTCACTTTTATCTAATCGGGGAGCTGTTGCCTATAACCTGCTAATCGATAGTGACCACGCGTTCAAACAGTTTTCCCGGGGTCTGCGACAGGCTTTTAACAGCCAAACCCTGATACTGCCGGTGGAGGGATTCGATAACACGATCGCCTATGCTTTGCGCTACCAACCGGCTGAACGCGATATGACGTGGTATAGGCAACAGGCTTCGATCCTGGGCGAATCGCACGAGATCGACTATATGGCGGTGTTATCGGCGATATATGATAGTAACCCCACAGGATCGGGTTTAATCTGAAGAGTGCCTTAAAAATGCGCTTTTTTCTCGGTAGCCGCGTCACCGATTTTTGCTCCTCGGCAATTGCTCCTTAGCATTGCCCTAATAAGTTACATCCGTGTAACGATGCAAAATCGGCATACCGTACATCCTGTACATAAGCTCCGTGCTCAAATGCCTTTTTACTGGTTTTTGCCGCCGCCTTTGCACTGGGGCGATTCGGTAACCTTTCCAGCACGGGCTTGCCACTCGCCGGGGGTCAAGGTGTGCAATGCCAGGGCATGGATTTGTTGCATTTCCTGCTGCAGAGCGCTATTCACCAGTCGATGGCGTTTGATCAACAGCAGATCACTGAAATCGTCGCTGACGATAGTGACCTTGAAATGCGATTCAGACCCCGGGGCTACATTGTGCAGGTGACTTTCGTTGGCAACTTCCAGATGTTCGACTCTGAAGGTATCGTGTAGTTTACCTTCAATGGCTTGCTGTATCGTCATTAGCTTCTCGTCAAGATAATCAGGGTGGTTAATTATAATTTATTCATCGTGGTCTTAATCGCATCACGCGCATCTTCCATGGTTTGAATGCGGTTTTTCGCTTCTGTCGCCATCATTTTCTGTATCAGCAGACTGACGCGTGGGCCCACCGATTCTTTCACTTCGTGTGCTGACTTCGCATGTCCTTCGAGATGTTGAAACAGAATAGCCATCGGTTCACCCTTGTAAGGCAAGCTACCAGTAAGCATATAGTAAGCGATGACGCCTAAAGCGTAAATGTCACAGCGTTCATTGGCGTCCTGCCCCTGGGCCCGTTCGGGAGATATATAGGCTGGAGTACCGATTATTGACCCGGTTTTGGTCAAAGTCGACTCGGTATTGGTAGAGGCCGAAGCGATGCCAAAATCGACGATTTTAACCAGCCCGGTGGCATCCATCAGTATATTACTAGGTTTCAGATCACGGTGAATGACATTCTGTTTATGTGCTGCAGCCATACCATCGCAGACCTGGTACAGGATTTCGAGACCCTCCTTGACCTCGAAGTTTTTCTTTTGCTTGAGGATCTCATCGATACCCTGGCTCTCGAAATATTCCATCGAAATGGCGCACAGATTGTCCTTGAATAACAGGTCGTGAATGCGAATGACATTTTGGTGACTCACCATCCTGGAATATTTTACTTCACGTAAAAACCGTTCTCGCGAGGCTCCGTCTGCGGTCAGTTCCGGGTGCATGAATTTCAATATTAACGGCTCGCCAACCATTTCATCTTCCGCCAGCATTACCCGCCCCATCGCACCTCGGCCAATCTCGCCCTTGATGCGAAACCGATCCATCCACAAGTCGCCCTCTTTCAGCTCCTCTATATTCTGGAATCTCACCACCTGGGTGGCCTCGACAGGTTCACTGGCTGCCTGTTTTTTACCCTCTGCCTGCGCCTGATCGATCTTGAGTAATTGGGTTTCAAAAAGATCCTTGTCTAATTGCAGTTGGCTCAATCCGAAATCTTTAGTGATTTTTTTAATCACCTGTTCGGCAGTATCGCGCACAGTCGCCTGAAGTTTTGGCACTGCCTTCAGTACCATGGCTCGAATTTTTTCAGCATGCTTTTCACTGGTCAGCAGGGCGATAGACTCCAGCGCTTCGCGCTGAATCAGAGCTTCAGGCATAGTCAGGCACTTCACAGAAATTTCCAGACCCTTGGGAAGCCCAATTTTATTGACCGCCTTTAACACAGCGACAGCCGACTCGGGTCTTTTCGCGACTACCAGCTTCAACAATCCAAGCGCTTCCCGATTGCCCGCAGCACCTATCGCCTCGATAGCCTTTTCTCGCACCAGCCAGTTATCGTGCAACGCCGTTTCGCTGAAGTTTGCGAGATCGGCTGGATTGTTTTGTAGCGCCGTAAGCTGTTGCGCGGTACCCCGGATAAAGTCATTTTCGTGATCAACTAATTCCTGCGCGGTCTGGAAAAACCGCTCGTTGCCCAGTTTCATCAGGCATTTAACCGCCTGGTCCTTGCCCCACCATTCCTGTTGATCGAGCCTTAGTAAAAATCTTTCCAATCCTTCCCGGGTCGCATACTTGATAACAATTTTACCGAAAATTTCGCGTAACTCGTCTGATTTGCCCGTAGTCCAGGGGGCAAGCTTCGGCACAAGCTCGGCACTGGCCTGTTTAGTGATGATTTCCAGGGCCATTTCACGTTCCATGTCAGACATGCGATCGATGAAAGGCAATATTACTGACGCATCAAATTTTACCGGCAGCGCAATCAGTGCCTTTAGTGCTTCGATCACTACCGTTTTATTCTTATCGGTCATAAACTTGCAGATAACCGTCGAAACTTCGGGCTGTTCCAGTTTACTGAAATAACGCAACAACATGATTTTGATCGACGGACTTTCGATGTATTCCGGTTCTATATTCAACCCACTCAGATCGAGTTCCTGCTCCGTCTCTGCGGCCACTTTGAGCAATCGCTCGGCACTGGTTTTATCCAGTTTAAGCACATTGTTGATTATTTGTTCCGGTTTTAGAAACTCTTTTTGAAAGCTGAGAATATCGATGATTTCAGTTCTAGAAACTTCGGTTTCGTGCAGGCGTTTAAATAGCCTGCTGGGATTAATCTGCGAAGACTGGGACAGAATATCAGCGGCAGCCGCACGAATATCCGTCGTATCATGTTCCAGAATATCGAGGAATGCCTCCTTCATTTTGCCTTCCGCGTTCTCAAGGCAAATTTCGGTCAGTACTTCTTTGTGGGGCTTTTCCGCAGTGGGAAGAACTTCAAGAATTTTTTCCAGGGAATCCTTTGCCGACTGCCTGATCTTTTTGGTCAGGTCTTTTCCCTTTTTACTCGTCAAATCCTGGCAATCAAGAAATTGCCTGAGGGTACGGTTGAAAAATATTGAACCTATTACGGCCATCTGCGTTGATATATACCTGTCTTATTTCGAAGCGGGGTGCGCGTTGAAACATCTTCGAGCGACTTTTTCAAACGGCTCCGAGGTGAATTATAGCCATATTTAAGTTAAAAACGATGCCAATGACAGATTTTATTGACCCATTCGCGATATCGATCGTTTATCAGGGATATCTCAGGCTGACGACCTGGCCCGCATATTGCCTGGCTTTAGTCTCGATCAGTGTTCAAACACAAAAGCACCAGAAGCATCGGTATCCACCCTTATTCGATCCCCGGAATCGAAGTCACCAGCGAGAATCGCCAGAGCAATCGGATTTTCGATTGATTGCTGAATTTCGCGCTTCAGGGGTCTCGCTCCGTAAACCGGGTCAAAGGCGGTCTTGCCAAGCTGTTCCAGCGCACGGTCGCTGATCTGCAGGGCCAGATCTCTTTGCTTCAACCGCTCGGTCAGACCCTGCAATTGAATTTTCGCAATCACCTGAATCTGTTCCTGGGTCAGCGGGTGAAAAACAATGATTTCATCGATTCGATTGATAAACTCCGGTCTGAAATGTTCATTGACCTGTAGCATCACCGTCGCCTTTATTTTTTCATACTGACTGTCTCCCGCAAGCGCCTGTATTTCGCTCGAACCGAGATTTGAAGTCATCACAATTACCGTGTTGCGAAAATCGACCGTGCGGCCCTGGCCATCGGTCAGACGGCCATCGTCGAGCACTTGCAGCAGAATATTGAAAACATCAGGGTGCGCTTTTTCTACTTCGTCGAGCAATATGACTGAATAGGGCCGGCGGCGCACCGCTTCGGTTAAATATCCACCCTGCTCATAACCGACGTAGCCAGGCGGCGCCCCGATAAGGCGGGCTACACTGTGCTTTTCCATAAACTCGGACATGTCGATACGAATCATCGCGTCCTCGGTATCGAACAGGAACTGAGTCAAAGCCTTGGTCAACTCGGTTTTTCCAACCCCGGTAGGTCCGAGGAATAAAAACGATCCATTCGGTCGATTCGGGTCAGAAAGACCCGCACGCGAACGCCTGATCGCATCGGAAACCGCCTGTACTGCCTCTTCCTGCCCAACCACACGCTCGCCTATCTTGTCTTCCATGTTGAGCAATTTTTCACGTTCGGATTGAAGCATTTTGGAAACTGGAATCCCGGTCCAACGCGACACTACCGAAGCAATTTCTTCCTCGCTCACCTTATTGATCAGCAATTTCATATCGTGCATTTCTACATTGGCGGCGAGATCCAGTTCTTTTTCCAGCTCGGGAATACGCCCGTATTGCAACTCGGACATGCGCGTCAAATCACCCGCTCTTTGCGCGGTTTCGAAATCCAGCCGCGCTCGTTCCAGGGCTTCCTTCACCTGGGTTGAGCCCAGTAGTGCTGCCTTTTCGGCCTTCCATATTTCATCGAAATCGGAGTATTCTCTATCTAACTGCTTAATTTCCGACGCCAGGGTTTCGCGGCGTTTTTTACTTGCCGAATCGCTTTCTTTCTTTAACGCTTCGTGCTCCATCTTGAGCTGAATTAATCGACGCTCGAGCCTGTCCATCGGCTCGGGTTTCGAATCGATTTGCATGCGGATGCGGCTGGCCGATTCGTCGATCAGATCGATCGCCTTGTCGGGTAATTGACGGTCGGTGATATAGCGATGGGAAAGCGTCGCAGCCGCGACAATTGCCGGATCGGTAATATCAACCCCGTGGTGTAGTTCGTAGCGTTCCTTCAGACCACGCAAAATAGCTATCGTGTCCTCCACCGATGGTTCCTGTACCAGAACCTTCTGGAAACGTCGTTCGAGAGCCGCATCTTTTTCAATATATTGACGATATTCATCCAGCGTCGTGGCACCGATACAATGCAGCTCGCCGCGCGCCAGCGCCGGTTTTAGCATATTCCCGGCGTCCATCGCGCCTTCGGCCTTGCCAGCCCCGACCACGGTATGCAGTTCATCGATGAACAGAATGATCTGCCCTTCCTGTTTCGATAAGTCTTTAAGAACCGCTTTTAGCCGTTCCTCGAACTCTCCGCGAAATTTAGTGCCGGCTATCAAGGAGCCCATATCGAGCAACAAAACGCGCTTGTTCTTCAGGCCTTCTGGCACTTCCCGATTGATAATACGCTGGGCCAGGCCTTCAACAATCGCCGTCTTGCCGACACCGGGCTCACCAATCAGTACCGGATTGTTTTTGGTGCGGCGCTGCAATACCTGAATCGCACGTCTGA
>JADFMY010000172.1 GCA_022563685.1 Pseudomonadota bacterium
CGTGATTCGCGTACCCGGAAACTGACATCAAGGCCTGCGAGGTCGGCCACCGACACGATCCCCATCGCCATGCCGAATTCGGTGAGTACGCGATCGACCTGTTCGGGGCTTGCGCCTTCGAGCAGCAGGCGCGAGCCTTCACGAAAATAGGGTTCGAACATGCGGTTGCCGACGAAGCCGAAGCAGACACCGACTACCACCGGTAATTTACCAATGCGCCTGGCGAACTCTAGTGCGGTCTTGATCACCTCGGCACCGGTGGCATCACCGCGCACGATTTCGAGCAGACGCATGATGTTGGCCGGGCTGAAAAAATGCAGGCCGATCACGTCACTCGGACGCGAGGTGGTTTGCGCAATCTCGTCGAGATCCAGTGTCGATGTGTTCGATGCCAGGATAGCTCCCGGTTTGCATATCGTATCGAGCTGTTCGAATACCGTTTTCTTGATTGCCAGCTCTTCGAAAACCGCTTCGATTATCAGGTCGGCATCGGCTAAGGCGGTGAAATCGAGCGTACCCGTCAGCGCCGCTTTTAAACGCTCGGCCTTTGCGTCGTTGATTCGACCCTTCGCTACCGAGCGGTCGTAATGTTGTGCGATATTGTCGAGACCCTGGTCTAGTGCCGGTTCGGTAGTTTCCAGTAGCGTGACCGGTAAACCCGCATCGAGGCAGGCGATGGTGATGCCGCTGCCCATGGTGCCCGCACCAATCACGCCGACGGAGTTGATGTCGCGGCTTGCAGTATCGCGCGCGACACCCGGTATTTTATGCGTTCCGCGCTCAGCAAAAAACAGGTGAATCATCGCGCGCGCCTGCGGGGTAACGAGCAATTCGCGAAACGCGATGGTGTCGGCCGCCAGCGCTTCGGTCAGGGGTAGCCTGGTGGACAACTCGATCGATTTCAGGCAGTACTCGGGTGCGATCTGGCCATAGGTCTTGCGTGCGATTGCTGCCCGGGTCTGGTTGAAGAAATCATCGTCAACTTGAGATTGGTCGACATCGATTTCGGCGCAGTGTCGGCGCGGCGCATTGCTGCCGAGCAGTTCCTCGGCGTAGCTCAGGGCCTGTTCGACGAAGTCGGCATCGTCCGGCACTACACGGTCTACGAGGCCGGATGATTTGGCCTGATCGGCACTCACGGGATTGCCGGAAAGAATCATATCGGTCGCGGCCTGCAGGCCTGCGAGCCTCGGCAGACGTTGGGTGCCACCCGCGCCGGGAAACAGGCCCAGCTTGATTTCGGGTAAACCCATTTTTGCTGACTGGCGCGCGATACGATAGTCGCAGCCCATCGCCAGTTCGAGTGCGCCACCCATGGTGATGCCATTGATCGCGGCTATTACCAGTTTGGGTGCACCTTCGAGTGCCTCGATCAGGTCGGACAGGTTCGGTGAAGTCCACAATTTGTCGCTGTTGAACTCCTCGATATCGGCGCCCCCGCAAAACAGTGCGAGCTTTGAGGTGAAGACAACGGCCTGCACCGCATCGTCAGCGTAGGCCTGATTCAGGTTTTTGAGCAGGTTTTCGCGCATGGCAAGACCCAGTGCATTGACCGGGGCAGAATCCATGGCGATTAGCGCGATATTATCGATTACTTTGTAGTGAATCATTTTGTTTAACAAACCTCGTTTAGTCCAGTAGGTTGGGGTTCGTTACATGGGCAAGGGTTGTTCCTACAACCCAATTGCATTTCCACCATCCATGGCGGTCATGTAACTTATTAGAGCACCAACAGTAGGCGCTTTTAGGCGACGCAGGAGCAGTTGCCGAGAGGGACGAACCCCAACATATTGATTTGAATTTATCATGTTGGGCTTCCCAGACTCAGCCCAACCTACGGTTTACTAATTACCTGTCCCCATACATGACTCGCAATACTTTTTTGTCCAACTTGCCGACGCTGGTTTTGGGGATTTCATCGACGAATTCGATTCGCTCCGGGATTGCCCATTTCGAAAGGATCCCTTGATCAACTTCATCGCGCACCGCATTCCGGATTGACTCGACGCTTAGGCTGCTCTGGTCATCGGCTGCTTTTACCACCACCAGCATCGGCCGTTCACCCCAACGTTCATGTGGAACTCCGAAAGCCGCCACTTCATCAACGCCTTCACAGCGCGAGACGATGTCTTCGAGTTCGAGCGAGGATATCCATTCACCACCCGATTTAATCACGTCTTTCATGCGGTCGGTGATTTGCAACGAGCCGCCTTCGTCGATGTAACCGACATCCCCGGTGTGCATGTATCCTCCTTCCCACAGATCCTCTGAGCCTTCCGGGTTTCGCGTGTATCCCTGGCTCAGCCAGGGTGCGCGTATCACCACTTCGCCGGTCGATTTGCCATCGCGGGGTACATCGTTCATTTCGCTGTCGACCACGCGCAGGTCGACCATCACGGTGGGTTTGCCGGTTTTGCAACGTCGTTCGATGGTGTCATCGTCGGTGGTCACTTCCGGTGTACCCGACAAATCAGCCACCGTGACAAACGGGCAGGTTTCAGACAGCCCATAGGCCGTAAAAACATTGATACCGCGTTCGAGCGCGGCGCGCGCCATCCCTTTCGGCAGGGCAGAACCACCGATTATCACCTTCCAGTGGGACAGATCGGTCTGGTCGGCCTCGGGCGCGCTCAACAACATGTGCAGTATCGTCGGTACGCAGTGAGAAAAGGTTACGCCCTCGCGTTCGATCAATCCAAGCAACAGCGCTGGTTCGTAGCGCCCCGGGTAGACCTGTTTGACCCCCATCAGGGTGGCAGCGTAGGGCATGCCCCAACCGTGTACGTGGAACATCGGCGTGATCGGCATGTACACATCGCCACGGTGAAAGCGGTTATTGCCGTCACCCGCGCCGAGCCCTGCCAGAATAGCCAGGGTATGCAGGACCAGTTGCCGGTGGCTGTAGAACACACCCTTGGGATCGCCGGTGGTGCCGGTGGTGTAAAAGGTCGTTGCCGGGGTATTTTCGTCGAAGTCTTCGAACTCGAATTCGCCGCTGGTGGCCTCCAGCATCGCTTCATACTCCACCAGGCAGTATTCAGGCTTATCGGGCCCCTCACCATCATCGAGATAAACCAGTTTGGTCGGGCGCTCGAAACGATCCCTGATTTGTTCGATGAGCGGCAGGAAATCCGCGTGTACCAGGATCACATCGTCTTCGGCATGGTTGATGGTGTAGAGTATCTGCTCCGGCGCAAGCCGGATATTGATCGTGTGCAATACCGCGCCCATCATCGGGATTGCGAAAAAGCATTCCAGATAGCGGTGGTTGTCCCAGTCCATCACCGCCACGGTATCGCCCCTGTTGACGCCAATTGCAGCCAGAGCTTCCGCG
>JADFMY010000079.1 GCA_022563685.1 Pseudomonadota bacterium
CAATAGTTCTCTTCGAGCTGAAAGGCACATCGATTTCATCATCCAAATCCTCGATTGTTACACCAGGGTTTGATTTTAGATGAGGCAACGACCTCCCAGTAGTGTGATTTTTAGTGAGTCAATGCGCCGGCCAGGATAATTGACGCGAAACCGGCCAAGATAGTTGACGGTGTGCCAAGAAGGCGAAGTGGCTGGAAGCCACTAGCCATGCTGTACTAATGATGAGGGTAGACCCCTCGGTATCGCCGATTAGGCGGAGATACCAAACCACCCTGAGCTGCATCCGTAAAGAGCGGTTGTGGTGAGCGTCATGGGAAAAGGCGGGAATACTCCCGTCAGGTAGGATTGATTGAGACGAATGAAAATGAACCATCGAAGAAGTGTCGATAAATGTAATCGATGTCTAAACCTGGGTTTCGTCAATGCCCTGGGACAAGTCAGACGGAGACCTGTATTTTGGTCTGGCGGCATCCGGCATAGAGGTGGCGTGACAATCAGTCAGGCGTTAGTGCGGAACTTGGGAATCTGTCGTTTCGATGTTAAGGGAGGCCCTCAAGTGGAGAACCCACAAGAGGCAGAGTACCAATGCGAAACACAGAGGCGGAGTTATGCGTAGTAGTGAAGAAGCTGATGTAATGTTGGTGGAGCGAAGGCATAACCTTATCCGGCTTAAAGCAGGAGACAACTGTGAACCAGGATGATCTTCTGCCAAGGGCCAAACCTTTTGAAATATCCAAGCGAGTCGTCTGGGATTCCTGGAAGCGTGTGGCCGCCAATAAAGGCGCACCTGGCGTTGATAAGGAAAGCATACAGGCATTTCAGAGTAAGCTTGGAAGAAATCTTTATACCTTGTGGAACCGAATGAGTTCAGGAAGCTATTTTCCTGAGCCGGTCAGGCAAGTGTCGATTCCAAAAAGTGATGGTGAAAGTCGTCAGTTAGGAATCCCCACAGTCAAAGACCGGGTTGCTCAGATGGTGGTTAAAGCGATATTGGAGCCCAGGCTGGAAGCCGTGTTTCACCCGTCTTCATTTGGTTATCGCCCGGGACGTAGTGCCCATCAGGCGGTAGATCAAGCCCGGCGTCATTGCTGGAAATATGACTGGGTGTTGGACATGGATATAAAAGCCTTCTTCGATACGATTGACCACGATTTGATGATGCGTGCCGTTGAAAAGCATGTGCCAGAGGCCTGGATTCGGCTCTATATTCGTCGGTGGTTGGAAAGTCCAGTGGAATTGCCTGATGGTGAGTTGCAGTTTAATGGCTGTGGAACACCGCAGGGCGGAGTCATTAGTCCACTGCTGGCCAATCTCTATTTGCACTATGCGTTTGACACTTGGATGCAGCGGAATCGTCCTGGCATACCGTTTGAAAGATATGCTGACGATGTTGTTTGCCACTGCCGAAGTGAGAAAGAGGCCCAATCATTACTGGTTGACCTTCGTGAGCGTTTGGCCGAGTGTCAATTACAATTGCACCCGGTTAAGACTCAAGTGGTTTACTGTAAGGATGGAAAGCGTCGAGGAAATTATTCTCGTACACGCTTTGATTTCCTGGGTTTTAGTTTTCATGCACGATCAGTACAAGATCGTCATGGGGAACTTTTCACGAGCTTTAATCCGGGTGTCAGCCGTAAGGCATTAAAACGGATGAATCGATCGATTCGTGATCTTCATATTAATCGTCGAACACCTTTAAGTTTGCATGATTTAGCCGCTCGCCTGAATCCTATGGTGCGAGGTTGGGTCAGCTATTATGGGGCGTTTTACCCAGAGCCGTTGAAACGGTTCTTGATTAGGATTGATTTGAGGTTGGGACGGTGGGCAAGGAATAAATATAAACGACTTAGGGGGCATAAGCGTCGTGCATGGTCTTGGCTAAAGCAGGTGCGTGGAGTCTTTCCAAAGTTGTTTGTACATTGGGATTTTATTTATTCATGAGGCGATGGATATGAGGAGCCGTATGAATCGAGAGATTCACGTACGGATCTGTGAGAGCCTGAGGGGGAAGTTCCCTTGGGCGACTCGACCCTCCATTTTACTACAATCTTAGTGAGGGGGCGGCAAGTGAGTGAGAAATGCCAAAGTACAATGATGAATTCAAGGAGCCAGGATACAATCAGCGCCCGAAGAAAGGCATCAGCGTTACAGTTATTTAGTGGGGATGATCGTCTGCAAAATGGTTTGGATCAGCCAGGACTACAGCTGAGCCGTGTGCCGCGTGCTTCCTGGCTATATCAGAAGCATTCTCGGCTCCAATTAAATCCGAGCGTAAACCTAGTTCGTTACCCCAACCTTGGCCTTTACCGTTACCGACACCACCGTTCCCATGGCCTCCACCGTGGCCTCCGCTGTGAGCACCAGCGAAGACTTCACCTTGATATGTCATAGCACTCAGGCAAACTATAGAAACCACAGCCAACCCACGACCAAAACTTTTGTAATAATCGAATTTCATAACTGCGCTCCACTTCAATGTTATGCCCCTGACTATACCACTGTATAAAACCCTTTTGCAGAAATTATTCTCGCCAATGACCAGGTGAATTCAGGTATTGAGAATTGCAGGCAAACCGCCACTTTTCAGCAATTCTTTCGTCTATCCAGAAATTGTTAACCCCCCCCCCTCACAACATGCACTTCTGAGCGAGGATCTCCCAAAACCTTTGATATGGGGGAAGGGTTAGGGATTAACGCCTTAGAAGTGCTGATTAATGGGAGGAAAATGACGCAGAAATAGAGTATATTCTTCTAGTATTCTTCTAGAGATAGTAACCTTCGATTTTTCATTCGGTTAGATCACTCACACTTTAAGAGAGGGTAATCATGCATGTCTTAAAAAATCTCGTTTCGATGTTGGTGACAGTATTTCTGCTAGTCGTGACATCGGTCTCGCCGGGGCTAGCTGCCGTGGTATCCGGTGATCCGCCAGGATTGGCCATTGCCATCGCGGCGCAGGAAGCTCATACGCAGGAATTCCTGGCTATGGATGGCGTTGTTGGTACAGCCGTGAGTGTACGGGGTGATGGGGTTCCGGTAGTCCAGGTATTTACTGAAAGCGCTGATGTTTTCGGATTTCCCCGCTTCGTGGATGGAGTGCCGGTCGTGGTCAAGGTGACTGGACTGCTATTTTCCCGTCATCACCGGCCAGGTCATGATGGAGGCCCAGGTGGAGGCGATGATGATCCCGTCGACCCGACGGCACGGTTTGATCGTCCGGTTCCCATCGGGGTATCTACGGGTCATCCAGCAATTACGGCGGGCACAATTTGTTGCCGAGTAACCGATGGTACCTACGTTTATGCTCTCAGCAACAATCACGTGTATGCCAATCAAAATCAGGCGACTATAGGTGACTCGGTAATTCAGCCGGGTACCTACGATGGTGGGACGGTCGGCACAGATAATATCGGTGCATTGTCTGATTTCCAACCTATTCTCTTCGGGGGAGCGGACAACACAATCGACGCGGCGATCGCACTAACCAGTACTGAATATCTGGGAAATGCAACTCCATCGGACGGATATGGAACGCCGAAATCTACGACCATGACCCCGCGGATCAACCTGAAAGTCCAGAAATATGGGCGGACAACCGGTTTAACAAAAGGTCGCGTGTCCGCTATCAACGCGATCGTCAATGTGGGATACAGCGGTGGTGTAGTCAGGTTCGTGAATCAGATCATAATTGAACCGGGTTCCTTCAGCGCTGGCGGTGATTCCGGTTCGTTGATCGTAAGTAACGACCGGAGTTCGAAAAGACAGCCTGTGGGCTTATTGTTTGCAGGAAGTTTTTTTATCACTATCGCCAATCCAATCGGCGACGTGCTCAGTCGCTTCGGCGTGACTATTGACGGTGATTAACGGCCGAGTTTTTCTGGATGAGTCTTTGTTAAGCCAGCCAGGTAACAACCTGAGATTGTTAGAGCATGATCCCAAACAAAGGGCGAAACCGGGTTCTGTCGGCATCGATCCGCTGGTTGACTGTATTATCGGTGCTTTTTCTACTACAAATTTTCTACAATGACCAGGTTCAGGCAGCCGCGCAATCGAGTGAAGTGGAACACAAGGCGATAAAGACGGTACTGGCTAAACACTCTCGGAATCTGGCGTCTCTTCCGGGTGTAACCGCTGTTGCGGAGGGGGAGTGTGATGGCGAGCCTTGCATCAAGATCTATCTGTCACGCGACTCAGCGGATGTGTTGGAATCTATTCCCAAATCCATTGAGGGGATACCCATTTCGGTAAGCGTGTCAGGTGAAATTAAAGCGCTGGACTAACTCAGAGGTGGCCCTGTCGTACCAGTCTAGTGAGTGCGACTCAAGGCAGGCCCTTGTCAGCAAGGTCTCGGGAACGAATGAGTCCGTGTTTTTTGGCAAGATCGAGGATCTGCTGGTGGGTACTATTCATGCGATCGTATTGTTTCAAAACGTCGGTAATTGTCAATATTTACCGACATAATGGAACAACTAATGCGAAGATAAATGTGACTTTGCAAAACGTATTACCTGAGGTATTTCTTGCCGTCCTACGGAAAAACTACAGGTTATAATTCGGTGATTTTCGCAATTCGCCTGTCCGCACTGATTTCCGAGAGGACTGCTATTTCAAAAATGATGCACAAAATAATTCTTCAAATACCTGATAAATACCCCCGAAACTCGCAAAAATGCACCAAATAATAGGGGATAAGTATTTTAAATATAACGATTGTGCATCTAGCTTGTAATCAGTTGTTCTGAATAATGAGGGATGGGTGATATGTCCTATAATCTGGAATTAATAGCGCATTAGATTAAAGCTATGTATATGTAAAGACATATCAAAGGGACTTAAAATCCCTCGGTAGAAATACTGTGCCGGTTCGATTCCGGCCCCGGCACCATTATTATAACTACGCCCTGGCGCCAACTGAGACCTTCAGATGAGCATCGATTTCTTTTTCCTGGTTTGACCGATCAAGTAATTCATCAAATGGCTGAGGCTTTTCAATACCGTATCCCTGGGCATAGTCAACACCTATAGCCGTCAACATGCTCTTTATTTCGTCGTTTTCTACAAACTCGGCTATGGTTTTCATGCCCATTACATGACCAATATCATTAATCGATTTTACTATCGCACGATCAATCGGATCATCGACCATATCTTTCACAAACATACCATCGATCTTCAGATAATCGACTGGCAGGTTCTTTAAGTAGCCAAACGATGACAATCCACTGCCAAAATCGTCCAGCGCAAAACGACAACCTAATCCTCTCAGGGTAGAGATGAATGTTGTTGCCGCGCTTAAATTTGATATGGCTGCTGTCTCAGTGACTTCAAAACAGATCTTGCCGGCATCGATCTTGGACGCTTTTATTTGTGCAATGATCAGATCCAGAAATTTATCATTTGTCAATGACTGGCCTGAGAGATTAATGGAGATGAAATGAATCTGTTCGACAAAAGCAGGATGAGAGGCCATTAAAGCAAATGCATTCTCAACTACCCAAACATCCAGTTTATCCATAATATTATAACGCTCTGCCGCCGGTAGAAAGGCGCCGGGTGGTATGGTATCCCCGTGTTCGTCTACCATCCTGAGCAGCAGCTCATAGTGTTTATCGGTGCTTTTATCTAGTGGCACAATGCTCTGGGCATATAGTGTAAAACGGTTTTCTTCCAGTGCGCGGTTAATACGGGCAACCCATTGCATCTCACCATAACGTTGCGCCAGCTCGGTATCTTCCGGGCGATACACCTGGATTCGGTTTCGGCCCAGGTCTTTTGCCATATAGCAGGCAGCATCGGCCTGCTTCAGTAACTCGGTCAGACTGGGTGTGGTTTCAGTGATAGCAACCAGGCCAATGCTGACTCCTATACGGAAGGATTGCCCTTCCCAGAAAAACTGGAAATCCTGTACGATATGCTGTAATTCGTTGGCCACTCGCTGAGCCTGATCCAGTGTACAGTGTTCCATCAGGACACCGAACTCATCACCCCCGAGCCGGGCCAGGGTATCACGATTCCTCACGGCATCTTGCAGTACATGGCCAAGCTGGCGCAACAACTCATCGCCTGCGGAATGACCACAGGTATCGTTAACGACCTTGAACTGGTCGAGGTCCATATAACACAGGGCATGCTCTCCTTTACCCGCCTGGGCAGTGGAAATCGTCCGTTCGGCCCGGCGCTCAAATTCATGACGGTTGATGAGCCCGGTCAGGGCATCATGGGTCGCCTGGTAGCTGAGTTCCTCTTCAATCCGTTTGCGTTCAGAGATATCTACGACAAATTCAATATATTCATCAGGATTTTTTTTGAACCTTGACCCACCGACTATAACCGGAATTCTGTGACCCTCTTTATGGAAATATTCTTTCTCAAAGGGCGTGAAAAAATCTCCCACGGCCGATTCTCTCATAGCATTTTCATCAAGGTGCGAAAACTCTGGGGGAGTAATCTCAGACCACTTTAATTTGCCTTGTTGCAGATCCTGTCGAGTGTAACCGAGTAAATTTAGCACCGTGTCGTTTGCCTCAATGATGCCACCATCGGCACTCGATTGAATAATCCCAAAGAAATTGGCTTCCCTCAGGCGCTCAAACATGATTGCATTTTTAGAAAGAAGGCTCGCCACTTCGATTTGCCGCCGAATTTTGCTCGATAGTACGGTGATCAGGAGGATCATACCAAAGCCGCTGAAACCCAGTACCCCGGCTATCTGGCCAAATTCTTCACGGTGAATTTTGCGCAGTTGATCGGGATACTCTATCACCGCTATATGGCTATCCATCATCGGTATATATGATGTAACCAGCACATGAGCATCATCGCTATGATAGGCTTCGGCAAATGATTCAATCGGTGCATGAATAGCGGCCGGCCGTTGGCCAAAGTTCGCTGCATCCGCCCCTACGATTTGCTGGCCATCGCTATCCAGTAGGTAGAAATAGCCATATACGCCCACCTGATGCATTGGGGTCGTCATTTTGCCGATAATGGCCATATCGAGGGTGATGGTAAATACGCCGTAAAAAGCATCACCCCTCCCTAACGCGATACTCCAGTCGAGCGCGGTATAGGTACTACCCTTGCGATAGCCTGGCACACCCAACTGGTCAAACGGCTGATCGACCGCATCTGAAAAATAAGCGCGGTTGTTTCTATCCTTGTATTGTTGGTTAATCTGGTTGTTTTTTACCAGGATCTGCTCGACGCCGTTAGTACCAATAAATCGCATGTATCTTACGAGTTTGGGATAAACCTGGTTGAATCTGAGGAACATTTGTTCAACCTCGGGTTTGATCGCTGCCATGGCACTCGCATCATTGCGAAAACTCGCTTCCGCAAATCGATAAAGAATCGGTTGCCTGGACACGGTGACAAAAAAATTGGCCCAGCTCTCACTCAGTACGGTGAGTTTTTTCTGTTCCGCGGTAACAAGTTGTTCAAGACGAAACTCCGATTCGGAAATGATCCGCGCATAAGATAACTGGTATAGATATATACCCAAGCTAATAGTGATCAGCACTACAATAGCAATGCCGGCAAGATTATATCTTCGGAGTCGAGTCATTTTCGCCACTGGCCTAAGAATTTGCCCATCACCTTATTGTAGTCGAGACTGGTGAAAACACACCGATAGCTGGTGCGAAAATCTGCCCCGTATCTCAAACATAGAAGACACGATGATTAGTAATGAAGTGAGATTAGTTTACTTTCCTGTTAGGCAGAAAAATGAACACTCGTCTTAACCGCTAAAACTCACAGTTGGATTTAGAAGGGTATTTCCTTCACGTACACTCTTTAAAACAGCTTCGAGTCGGGCAATTTCCATTCGTAGCGTTTGAGTTCTCATCGAAGGGCCGCTGGTTTGTTCGATCGAGCGCACGCGGTGGCTTTTATCTACAATTTCACGAGCCAGGCTGGATTGATCGACCACCTGGGATAATTCGGCTAGCAGGCGATTGGTAGCTGCGGGGTCTGAAGGGTCTAAAATGGCGATGGTTCTTCCCTGAGTAGTAGTTGATTACTATATGTCAGCAACGATACCAGACATCTAATTACCATTAATATAGCCGATAGATGAAATCGGTGTAGGATAATTCTTACACCTTAATGTCGGCTTGATTCGGATCGAGATATCGGAGACTAATTCTCCTGCTTCGGTTTGCTGCGATACTGCTCTGGCCAGTGTTCTTTCACGACTGGGCTGTCGGCAGCCAGTGCATAGCAGGTGTTGAGGAAATTCGATTTAGGCGGCGACTGTTGTGCACGCTCTTGTCTGAAGCGTCCTGATCTGGCGGCGCCGATGGTTTGGATCGCAGTCGTGGCGATTGGACCCAGTAATTCAGTCAGGTGTGTACAACCGAGATTCTGACCCATCGCAACCTTTGACCTGGCTGTCCATCCCGGGGCAATTTTTAAACCGATCAACTGCTTCACGATCGAAGTGACACTTTTGCAATAGTTGTAGGGCGAAGCATCGATTACGGCTTCGGCTTCGAGTACCTTGAGATCGATATCGATAGTCAGGCGAATCGACATATCGTGTAATGGCTCCTTCGCTTCGATATGACCCCCTCGGTCCCTGTTTGGGAAACGGTAGGGTTTGGTATCGACGATACGACCCTCGATATCCCACAATTCATCTGATCGCCTATACCCAAGGCAGGTAACTACCCGCGTGTGAGTGTGTTCGCGTATTGTTGGAGCAGATAATGGCATCGAAAATTATCCCGATTAAAAAAAGGCGCTATTTTACCTGCATTCGCCTTTTTTTAACCGAATATTTGCTAACAGTTACTTCAGAAGAATCCCGCTCAGGATTTTGAATTGAAGGCGATCAGGTTAATCATTTCGAAGACAATCGTTGCGGCCGCGAGCGAGGTAATTTCAGCGTGGTCGTATGCAGGCGCTACCTCGACGATATCGGCAGCCACCAGGTTTAATCCCTGGAGTCCGCGGATGATATTCAGCAGTTCGCGGCTGGATAAACCTGCTATTTCGGGTGTCCCGGTCCCCGGCGCATGGGCGGGGTCGAGAACATCGATGTCGATCGAAAGGTATAACGGGTGTTCACCTACGCGATCACGAATGCGTTTTACCACGTGTTCGACACCGTGGGTTTGCAACTCATCGCAGTGCACTACCTTGAAGCCCAGTTCCTCGTCCCTGGCCAGATCGTCGGGACTATAGAGCGGGCCGCGAATTCCTACATGTATCGATGCCTCATCGTTAAACAGGTTTTCTTCTGCTGCTCGTCGAAACGGTGTACCGTGAGTGTAGGGGGCGCCAAAATAGGTATCCCAGGTATCGAGGTGAGCGTCAAAGTGAACCAATGCGACCTGACCTGCCTGTTTGTTGACTGCACGTAACAGGGGCAATGCGATGGTATGATCGCCACCCAGACTGACGATGGCTCCGGCGTGGTTAAATAATTCATCAGCAGCCGACTCAATTTGTGCGATGGCTTCCTCGATATTGAAAGGGTTGCAGCCAACGTCGCCTGCGTCTGCTACCTGTAGGGTCTTAAAAGGTTCGGTATCGTATGCAGGGTGGAAATCGGTGCGTAAATGACGCGATGCCTGCCGAATTGCCTGGGGTCCAAAACGCGCGCCGGGTCGATAACTCGTCCCCGAATCGAATGGAATGCCCAGTATTGCGACATCGCAGTAAGGCACATCGCGTAATTCGGGTAAGCGGCAAAAAGTCGATGGGCCGGCGAATCGGGGGATAACCGTCCCGCTGACCGGCTCGATGGGTGGTGTTTTCTCAGCCATGATAAATTCCCGTGTCTGGTAGCCTTAGAGAATATTGAAATTGTTATAACATTGAAATATACCACAATCAAATTGAACCTTGAAAACATATATAGAATTCAAATATCCAGGTAACGAGTGTACAAAATGGCGGCGAGATCAGTATTGAGAATGGGTGAAAATAGTTTGTTCGAGAGCTCAGACGAGGTGCAGGATTTCGCCACCGTAAAACTCGACTCATTGATACAGGACATGTGGGATACGATGGCCGCGGAGGAGGGTGCGGGACTGGCAGCGCCGCAGATTGGGGTGAATTTACGTGTTGTTATATTTGGCTATGAGACTAACTCACGGTACCCAGATGCACCGGCTATCGATGAAACCGTGCTGATAAACCCGGTTATTACAGCTCTCGATGAGCAAATAGAGGAGGGTTGGGAAGGGTGTCTGAGCGTGCCTGGAATGCGGGGCCTGGTACCTCGATACGCCAGTATTCGATATAGTGGCTTCGATCAGGCTGGCCGTCCGATAGAGCGCGAGGCGCAAGGTTTTCACGCACGCGTGGTACAGCACGAATGCGACCACCTGGATGGAATTTTATATCCCCAGAGAATCAGGGATATGCGCTATTTTGGTTTTTGCCAGGAGCTTGAGGACAGTGGGCTGATGTCACCTCAGCCCTGCGACGATGACGGCATCGATGCCTTGTGAAGCCCGGTGACCGCATTATCCTGTTTGCAACCGGGGTGCTGTTTTCCCAAACCGTGCTCGATACCCTGTTGAATAAGAAAATAAAGCCGGCCGCAATAGTGCTTCCTGAATATCCACCAGCGTCGATGGGGAATTTACCCGGCGCAAAGATTGAATATAATACGAATTTCGATGAATTTGCTGGCAAGGCCCTGAAGTTATCAATTCCAGTCGTTTATGCACCAGAAAAATCCCAACACAGTTTGCCCATACAATTGTCCGCGATCCAGGCCGATTATATTCTCCTCGCCTGTTGGCCTTATTTGCTAAGCACGGATGTAACAGGGCTGGCCAGTAAGGCGGCGCTCAATATTCATCCCTCTTTGTTACCCAGATATCGAGGAGCCAATCCAATAGCGGATCAACTCGCCCATAGAGAAGGCGAACTGGGTGTTACGCTGCATTTATTAAATGAAAAATTTGACCAGGGAGATATTCTGGCGCAAGCAAAGATTAGCTTTCCGTCAGGGTATCCAGAGAAACAGGAAATCGAAATAGAGGCAGCCAGAACAGGAGCGGATCTTTTTATCGATGCGATGAAAAACTATGCCGGCTCTGACTGGAGACCGGTTAAACAATAGGCATTAACCCTGCGCTACGGTATCGATAAACGCCTGTGTATCCAACTCACTGGCACCGACATCGGTGGCTATGCGAAGCATCAGCGTACGAAGGTCCGCCTTGTTTTTGTCGGCATGTGACAGGTGTTGTTCGCAAACCATGGCGCCGACAGGCCCAAAATGATGGACTGCCGCAGCCTCGATAATTTTTCTCAATTTCGCTTCGGTAACCCTTCCGGTCGATGTCTGGCTGATTTGCGGTGGTTGCGGTACTCTGATGGTATCCAGATTGGTTTCTGTCTCGGTAAGAGTGCTGGAAAGCCGAGACAGGATGTCGCTGGTAGAGGGTAATTCCGTCTGTGGATTTGGCAATTCCGTGGTGGGGTGTTCGGTTATTTTAGCGCGTTTGATTGCGACTATTTTATCGAGAGCGGCACTCCCCTTGATGATCCGATAAGTTAACAGTACGATCTGCCCGCCATTAAATCCGATCTGAAATGAGTGTTTACTGTCACTGATTCCGGTGATCAAACCGGTAAAGTTGTCGTCATGATAGTTCATCACCATCTCGACAAACTCGTCATGTTGTAACCAGTGACTCACTCTGCCTCCACACCTTTTCCCTGATACCGTTGACTTAATCCCCAAAGTATACCGTATCGGGCACATAGGAATTTAGTATAAATTCGCTTAAACGCAACTCGTAAACTGTTTGCTATTATCCTTCACGATTACGCTGAGTAGTTTCAGAAATCGAAATTTAGGCCCCTAATAAACGACTTAAACCGGTAGAAAAACGCTTAAGTATCCCCGCCTCGTCCGAACTTTCTGCAATACTCACTTGAGCTGCATGTGCCTTGGCATCCACCATCAATGATTCTAGATCATTTTTGCTCAGTTTTTCAACTTTGTGGCGGTGAACGCTACCAGGCTCCTGCTTCATTCTCGCATGCTTATCAAGAGCTGAATGAATCAGCATTTTCAAGGCTCCCCTTTTTGTGGGTTTGAAAATAAATCGATAAACTTGCCCCTGGTTAATGAGGTTGATCACATCCTGAATATCGCTACGTGATGAAACCACAACAGTCGCAATTTCAGGCGCCTTACTTTTCAGTATTTTTAGTAATCTACTAACATCTACCTCATGCACATTCAGGTCCGATATAAGCACTCCAATTTTTTCTGGCTCACTAAGCGCAATTATAGCCTCTGCAATATTGGTCGCTATCAACAACCTCTGTTTATTTCCGACGATATCCTTAACCATATCGATCACTTTCTGATCGTCATCAATAAGCAGTATTTTTGGAGCGTTTGACCCAGCCACCACCGTCACTTCACCAGCATCAACTGAGCTAACAGCAATAGCTACGGCCTCACCGACAATGCGCTTTAGCTCAGGGATATCCCAGGGCTTTTTGATAAACCTGAAAATCTCACCTTTGTTTATTGAATCGAGGATACATTCAATATCAGAATATCCGGTCAGTAAAATACGAATTGTGCGGGGGCGCAGTTGACGTACCTTTTCCAGTAGATCCGCCCCCATCATACCAGGCATGCGCTGATCGCTGATAATCACGTCAAAGTGCTGATCCCGCAATATTTTTAAAGCTTCTTCACCACTACCGGCAGTTGCGATATGGTAGTCCTTCTTGAGCACCCAGGTGAGTGCTCTAAGAATGCCCGGCTCATCATCAACGCAGAGAATGCGCGCCTTATTTATCGTCGTATTCATAGACATTAATGCTAACGTTAAATTTATTAGGGCCGATCAATCGGTAAAGTGACTGTAAAAGTCGTTCCTACACCAATAGTGCTGTCTACGCCGATATCACCACCATGCTCCCGGGCAATGGTAAGAGCAATTCCTAATCCCATCCCGGTACCTTCACCTGCTGGTTTGGTTGTAAAGTACATATCGAAT
>JADFMY010000080.1 GCA_022563685.1 Pseudomonadota bacterium
TGTAGTAATCCCCCACATAAGCGTGAAACCATTGTGACGCTGCCACATTTCCACAGTAAGGGGCAGGAGGAGTGCAAATGGTAAGACGGAAAAAAATAAAACACTGAGCATTTTACGGCATAATTCCCAAGGTTGCTCACAGAACGCGTGAAGAAAAATCCGTCGCCAACCTCTCCAGATGCTTTGGAATGAATCATACATTCGAGTTCCGTATACGTTAACACCAAGTGCACAACAGATGGGGGCGCCCATTTTCTTGGCTTTCTCCATCATGGCAAAGTCTTCGAGAAAGGCAGCTCGAACAGCTTTATGTCCTCCGATTGATTCATAAAGCGATCTTTCCATCAGGATAAATTGACCATTGGCGAAATAAACCTTGGATCGTCGATCGTTAATTTTTTGGATCGGAAACCACAGCCCTAAGTAGGTCATAGCACAAGGTTGAATGAGTTTTTCCATAAATCCAAAAGCAAGACACTGGGGCAGGAGTGTCAAAAACCGAAGTTCATGGGAAAGCGCATAAGCCATTGATTGTCTCAGCCAGTGCATTGTCGTAGGAATCGCCAACACTTCCGACCGATGCATCAATTCCAGCCTCGATCAATTTGTCGCTGTAACGGATCGACAGATACTGACAACCCCGGTCACTGTGGTGGACCAACCCTTCAAGGTTAGTACGAGACCATAACGCTTGCTCTAGTGCGTCCAGCACCAACTCCGTCTTCAGCGATCGACTGACGCGCCAACCAACGATACGGCGGGCAAAAACATCAATCACAAAGGCCACGTAAACGAAGCCTGACCAGGTGGCTACAAAAGTAATGTCGGCCACCCAAAGCTGATTCGGTCGTGTTGCGACAAACTGCCGATTAACCAGATCAGCAGGGCGGTCCAGAGCATCGTCACTGATGGTGGTCCAGCACCTTCTACCTCGCCTGACACCCTCGATACCAAGCCGTTTCATCAGGCGTTCCACGGTGCAGCGAGCCGCTGCTATATTTTCCCGTTTCAACTGACGCCAGACTTTGCGAACCCCGTACACTTGCTTGTTCTCATCCCAGACCCGTTGAATTTCCACCTCAAGCCACTGATCTCGTTTGCTGCGATCAGAGCCCCGGTCTGGGTCACTCTTGCGTAATTTATGCTCGTAATACGTGGATGGGGCAATCGGCAACTGCTTGCAGATCGGCTCGACCCCATGCTCACCTCGATGTTCATCGATAAATGACACCATTATTTGACTCGGCGGCCGAGCTCCGCCTGGGCGAAAAAAGCCGCTGCTTTACGCAGTATTTCATTGGCTTGTTTCAATTCACGATTCTCGCGTTCCAGCTCCTTCAAACGGTCACGATCCGTTGAACTGATGCCACTACGTTTACCTTGATCAGTTTCTGTTTGTCTCACCCATCGACGGAGTGATTCCGGTGTGCAACCTATTTTACTGGCTATCGATTCAATCGTTGACCACTGCGAACTATGTTGATGTTGTTGGTCAAATACTAATCGAACTGCTCGCTCCCGCTCTATCGGGGAATATCTTTTGTTTGTTTTCATTACTCCATCTGTGATGATTAGCAAGCAGTACATTAACTGTGGTTAGCTGGGCTAGTGACGTGATGCCTGACTCCTTACTCCATTGGCTTGCTGCCTTCGAGAGGACATGTCGGCTTCCCGCACTAGTACCGGCTGATCTCCAGGTTAGTTGGCCTGATCAGGAGCTTGACCATGGCGCATTAAAGAGGCGCCATGTGTCCCATCACAGATCTGTCACTACCAGGTGCTCAGCCGCTTCAGTCTGTAACCGGCTTTCGCCCAGGAGTTTATAAGTATGACCACACTTACAGATACGGTTGACATCGTAATCGGTGTAGATCCGCATAAACATTCCCATGCGGCCGCGATAGTAGCTGCGAGTACTGGGAAGAAACTAGCTGCTTTGAATGTCAACGCTGACCCCGCAGGATTCAAATTACTTGTTAAAACAGCTGACGAATTCGCAAAGTCTCGTTGCTGGGTAATTGAAGGCTGTGGCAGTTGGGGGCGCAATCTTGCAAACTGGTTAATAGAAGCGGGCGAATCTGTGCGTGAAATCGATAGCCCGAAACGCCCAGCTCGTCGGATGGGCAAGAAAACTGATGACATTGATGCAACGCGAGCTGCACGCGAGGCACTTGGGCGCGAGGATCTTGCCGAACCCCGTAGTGCCGGTGTCCGCGATGCTTTGGCAGCATTGCTTATGGCTCGACGTTCCGCCGTTCAGATGGCCACCGACACCGAGCGCCAACTCCATGCTTTGGCATCAACTTGCCCGGAGGTACTCGCAAGTCGTCTTCGTGGGCTAAAAACACACCGAATTGTTACCACATGTGCACGTTGGAGGCCTCGCGGGGATGCTGCCGTTATTGTAATTGCTCAAGCGATGCGAAAGTTAGCCATGCGAGTCAAGCTCCTACGGAAGGAATCTAGTGAATATAAAGATCAAATCAAAATTATAGTGCGTGCCTGGCGCCCTGATTTGCTTGAGTTGGTCGGTGTTGGTTCCATTATTGCTGCTACCGTATTAACGGTTTGGTCCCATCCAGGCCGTATCCGAAACGAGGCCGCCTTCGCGATGTTGAGTGGTGTCGCCCCTATCCCGGCATCTTCCGGATTAATTTCTCGTCATCGACTGAATCGGCGCGGTGATCGGCAATTGAACTCGGCATTCCACATCGTGACTATCCAGAGGCAACGCCATGACGCTCGTACCCAGGCCTATTTCGAGAAACGACGAGCCGAAGGTAAGACGGACCGAGAAATACGTCGATGCCTTAAACGTTATGTTGCACGCGAAATCTATAAAGTCCTTGAACACCCTCTTGACAAACAATAGGAGCGTCCTCTCAAGAAATGGAGTCTCCGACAAACCCGGGGCGATTCAGATCTGTGGAGGCAATTGACACAGGGTTTACCCTGGAAGGGAGAACTTTACAATAAGCGCAAGGATGGAAGTGAATACATTGAATTTGCGATTATCACACCATTACGTCAGCCGGACGGAACCATCTCGCATTACGTCGCGGTACAAGAAGATATTACCGAGAAAAAACGTATTGGCCAGGAACTTGATAAATACCGCTATCATCTGGAAGACGTCATTCAGGAACGTACCACGGAATTGCATGCTGCTCTCGACAGTGCGGAAGTAGCGAACCAGGCTAAAAGCAATTTTCTGGCTAACATGAGTCACGAAATCCGAACCCCCATGAATGCCATTCTCGGACTCACTTACCTTCTTAAACGGGGTGGAGTCACTTCAAAACAATTTGATAAATTAGACAAGATCGATTCGGCAGCAAGCCATCTGCTTTCCATCATTAATGACATTCTGGATATCTCCAAGATTGAAGCCGGAAAATTCAGCCTCGAAAACACGGATTTTAATCTTGGCGCCATTTTCGATCATATTTCTTCAATATTAAAAGAGCAGGCCAGACACAATGGATTGACCATAGAGATTGATCGAAATGATGTACCTGAATGGCTCAATGGTGACTCAACCCGTATTCGGCAGGCACTGCTGAATTATGTCAGTAATGCGATCAAGTTCAGTAAACAGAGCACGATCTATATACGTGCTAAAAAAATGCAGGAAAAAGGCAAGAAAGTATTGATCAGATTTGAAGTCGAAGATAGCGGCATAGGTATAGATCCAGACAAGCTCGGTCAAATATTCGATGCCTTTGCGCAGGCTGATACCTCAACAACGCGTGTGTTTGGCGGAACCGGACTGGGGCTGGCCATTACCCGCAAACTCGCCGATATGATGGGCGGTGAAGTGGGTGTTGAAAGCAAGCCTGGCCAGGGAAGCCGTTTCTGGTTTACGGCCTGGCTGAGCTTGGCTCAGGGTGACCAGCCTTTGCCTTCTTCGGTACCCATCACTGAAGCTGAACAAATCCTACGTTCTGAGTATATCGGCGCAAGCATATTACTGGCGGAAGATAACCTGATTAACCGTGAAGTAGCCATAGAGTTGATAAAGAGTACCGGATTATCGATCAATGCGGTAGAAAATGGTAAGGAGGCCGTGCAGGCAATCAGCAATTACGCTTACGATCTGGTGCTGATGGACCTGCAAATGCCGGAAATGGATGGATTTGAAGCGACCCGACAGATTCGTTTAATGCCGGACAGGCAGTCCCTGCCTATACTGGCGATGAGCGCCAATGTTTTTGAGGAAGATCGGAAGGCATGCCTGGATGCAGGCATGAATGGATTTGTCGCCAAGCCGGTAAATCCTGACAATCTTTTTTCAACCTTACTAAAATGGTTACCTAAACCGGAAAACATTAATCGCCCGGTCGATGCAATTGATACGCTGAATGAGGACCAGCCTGTTGATGAAATACTGCGTGCTCAATTATCCAACATCAAGGGTCTGGATATGGAATCAGGCTTACGCAACTGCTCGGGTAATGTTGGCGCCTACCTGCGTTTACTGAGGAAGTTTGATGATTTACAGGCCGGGGATTTAAACCGGATCAAGGATTCGGTGAATGCGAAAGCATTTGATGAAGCGATACAAAAATCACATGGTTTAAAAGGAGCTGCCGGCAACCTGGGGCTGGATAAAATTTCCCAGGCGGCGAAAGCGCTGGAGTCGAGTTTAAGCTCTAATCAAAAAAATAAAATCAAGCCATTACTCGATACACTCACTCGTGAACTTAAACAGTTCCATAAAAATTTAAATGCGATTAAATCACCTTCAGAAACTGAGAAGTTTGAATCTAAACCGTCTGCATCTTTGCAACAGACGCTTACGCAACTCCGCGATCTGCTATCAACCGACGATGCAGCGGTCAACGATTTGTTTGAAACCCACCAGCTTGGATTAAAAAATACCTATGGCGATGTGATCGACACAATCAGGCAACAGATTGAAAATTTTGAATACCCCGAAGCGTTAAAAACTATTGAATCAGTGTGTGCTGAGTATGGCATACCAAGTAAATCCGGTGACGAGAATAATGTGAATGACGATGGGGACGTAGGTATGCAGTTGTCTAAAAAATAAGGTTATTACGCCTGTAGGGTCGAATTCATTCGACCAATAATTTGAAACGCGACCGGTCGAATAAATTCGACCCTACACAATCTATCGCTCTTTCGTCTAGGGAAAACAGCAGGCAGCGGCGTAACCGCTGCCCACTTTAGCTGATAAAGACTAAGCAGCCTTTTCGTCTTTGGAACCATGCTCCAGCACTATCCCAGACTGGTTAATGGTAATTGATTTTGGTTTCATCGCCTCGGGGACTTCTTTCAACAGGTTAATGGTCAGCAGACCGTTGTTTAAGTCTGCGCCTGAAACCTCAATGTGATCGGCGAGGTTGAATTTGCGCTCAAAAGTGCGATTGGCTATGCCCTGATAGAGATAGCGGTGTTCGCTGTTGTCGTCAGCTTTCTTGCCGCGAACCCTGAGTACAGCTTTCTCAACCTGGATATCCAGTTCATCCTGTCCAAAACCGGCAACAGCCAGAGTAATCGCGTACTGGTTTTCACCATGAACTTCGATATCGTAAGGGGGATATCCAGCAGCTCTTTTATCGGAACGCAAAGCGGAATCCAGCAAAGAAGCCATGCGGTCAAAGCCAATGCTGCTGCGATAAAGTGGGGTTAAATCGATAGTAGTCATAACAAATTCTCCGTAGGAAGCAATAAGTAGTAAGTAAGTTTCTTACGATTGCCATTCTCTGCGAGACCTGGCGTTCGTATTACTTATCTGGGTATGACGAGGCGATTTTCAAGCGCGAACTACAAATATTTTATCGATTACAATAGGGTCATATATGGACCCGCCCTAATATTCAATAGTTCTTTCAATTCATTTTCATCAGCATCAATGAAGTATCGACATAGATTGGTCAGCAGTCATATATTCGGCTTCTTGATGGATTGATTTTTACCTATTCAACCCGAGCCACTATGGGAACCGCGCTCAGACACCTTATCAGGTCTTCGGCCTATCTACGATGGCCATGACCCCGGCAGGTTCTGTCTGAGCCGGTTTAACCTGTTATGCCATACTTTATTGCGTCGCTGATCCTCGGGTTGGATGGGTTAAACGGGTTGAAATTGAAACTCAGTATTATTGGCTGCCATCGACCAACATATTCGAGCCAGTTTATTCGCCAGTGCCGCTGTTGCTATATTGTGACCTCGGCGCGCTTTTAATCGATTCGCCCAACGACTGAGCCGATCATCCCGGTTATGCATTTTCGATAATGCCGCCTGGGCGCCCTGTATTAATAGTGTTCGTACCTGACAATCGCCGCGTTTACTGATACCACGAAGTATCGTCTTACCACCCGTACTGACTTGCCTGGGAACCAGCCCTAAAAAGGCCGCAAATCCTCGGCCGTTTTTATAATGACCGGGATCACCCATAATCGAAAACAAAGCCGTCGATGTCATGGGGCCTATTCCAAATACCGTCTTAAATTGCCGACATCGATGCTGTTGATTGCTCTGATCGGTGAGCTGACGGGTTAAATGGTTGATCCGTTTATCCATCTCAACCAGCTCTTCATATTGCCGGGTAAATATCTCTCGGGCGAGTGGGGATAATTCTGTTCCGGCATTGTCTAGAATGGCCGGTAATTGTTGACGTACATATCGGATGCCTTCCGGGATAGTAATACCGTACTCGGCGAGTAAACCGCGTATTTGATTGCTCAAACTGGTGCGTTTGCCCACCAGGCGAGATCGAACTCGATGGATTAACTGTATATCCTGTTGTTCTTTGTTTTTAGGCTGAACAAATCGCATCGTTGGCCTGGCTGCGGCTTCGCACAGGGCTTCGGCATCGGTCGCATCGTTTTTATTGGTTTTGACGAATGGACGGACATAAGCGGGGTTGATTAGTTTAACCCGGTGACCAAAACCCTCGAATTTACCGGCCCAGTAATTCGACGAGGCACAGGCTTCCAGTATAATTTCACAGGGATTGATGTTCGAGATAAACGAAGGCAGTTGGTCGCGCTTGATTGTTTTATTGAATAGTACTTTTCCATAATGATTAACGGCACATACCTGGAAAATGTTTTTGGCTAGATCTATACCCACTCGGGTGATATTCTGGTTCATGGACTCGCTCCTACCTGTTTCAGGTTTTAGATTGGTTGCGTTACCGCCCAATCTTGGCACATTACGATGCCGTTTCAAATGGAGCGGGTCCATCCCATCAGGTCTATATTTTAGCCTCGACTGAAGGTATGGATGAAATCAGGAGCTTTACAAACGCTGAGGCTAAAATCTAGACCTGACCCTGACCCTGTAAGTGCTCACTTAGATTCCATCGGCCTAGCCAGTCCAGAAACTGCTCAATCGGCATCGGTTTCGCGATGTAATAGCCCTGCACCTGATCGCATCCGAGTTCAGTCACCAGGTCCCAATCCTGTCGGGATTCGACTCCCTCGGCGACTACTTTCATGTCAAGCTTCCTGGCCAACTGTATGCTCGACTCCAGGATCGCCCGTGCAAACGGATCTGTTGACGCTCCCTTGACAAATGCCCGGTCAATTTTTAATTCTGAAAACGGAATACGCTGCAGTTGTTCCATCGATGAGTAGCCCGTCCCGAAATCGTCAATTGACAGGTTGAACCGCTTCAGACTCAGCCGACTCAGGATATCGAGAGTCACAGCAATATCCTCCATCAAACGACTTTCGGTTATTTCAAAGGTGACTGCCGATGGTTGCAATCCTGCCGACTCAATTTGCCTCGCTATATTATCTGGCCAGCTTAGATCGTTTAACGTATCTACCGAAATATTCAAGGCAATACCGAGATCAAAACCCCGTGACCGAAATGTGGTAGCGTGCCCGAAGGCTTTGGCGCACGCTGCCTGGGTTAATTTTACAATCAAATTATTTTCTTCGGCCAAAGTAATGAAGTAGTAAGGCCTGATGGTACCCCGCGACGGGTGATTCCAGCGAATCAGCGCTTCTACCCCTACAACCTGGCCGGTATTTACATCGACCTTGGGTTGAAAATAGGTATCCAGCTGGTCTCCCTCGATCGCCTGTAGCAATTCATCCGCTTCGTAGGTTTCCGGCGACAATACTGTCCCTTCCGTAGCGGCCTGCTCCAGCACATCGAGAATTTCCTTAAACTTGGCGGGAGTAACAGGTTTTTCCAGTACACCGAGCAAATTCAATTCGTGTTCTATGGCCAGTTTCTCTACAGTTCTTAAAATTCGGATATCTTTTCCACTGGTCAAAACCAGCGATCCTGTATAAGACCGGGCAGCCAAATGCCGAATGAATTCGATACCGTCCATCTCTGACATATTCAAGTCGCAAATAACGACGTCGATGGCGCCCTCCTGGTCAAGCATCTCGAGCGCTTTCGAGCCTGACATCGCGCTCTGCACATTATTGATACCCAGATCATTAAGAATCAGGGTGCTAACACGATGCATAATCGGATCGTCATCAACCAGCAGGACGCTGAGATCGATTTCGTTAATTTCCATCTCGGCATCAACCATCGGTTCGACATTAGCGTCAGGCAAATGATCTTCACGAAATGCCACCACAAGACCGTCCACTTCGCCGGTAGAAATTATTGCTGGCGAAATTTCGCCTGGGGCAGGAGACTCAGGCTGCTGCGGCCGCCTGCTTACCGCTTTCAATTGCTCGGTGCAAAGCTGTCCTTCTTGATAGCTGACCTTGTCCTCGAGTTGAGCGACCTGCTGTTGTAAGCGTTCGATTTCGTCAAGCAGCTCCTGTTTTGACGCGTATGAATCGAGACGGTTAGTATTATCTGGGATCAAAATAGGAAGTCATAAGTTTTATTCTTGAACTAGTATAGGTTGAATTTAGGATAAAACTACCAACTAGTGCACAAACTTGTGGTAATTTACATTCGCTTTCCAGGGTCCGAACAGGCGGCTCGCTGAAGTAAACGATCCTGCCAATATGTGACTAATTTGGATGCCATTAGATCATTTTCTACTATAATGTTCGAACCCGGTAGTGTAACTGCCACCCTACTCTGACTTTATAAGGACAAAACGCAATGAGAAAATTGATTATTGCCATAGGTACCGCCAGTATTTTGGCTTTGTCTGGCTGTGAAACGTTTGACGCCTACACGGGGGAGAAAAAAACCTCCAGCACTGCTAAGGGCGCAGGTATCGGCGCCAGCATCGGAGTGGCTTTGGCTTACCTAAAAAACAGGAATAAGGGTAGTAAAAAACGTAAGGAGGCCATGCTCAAGGCAGCAGGTATCGGCGCCATAGCCGGTGCTGGAGTTGGCTATTACATGGATACCCAGGAAGCAAAACTACGCAAACAACTGCGCGGTACCGGAGTCAGCGTTGAACGAGACGGCGACAATATTAATTTAATTATGCCTGGCAATATCACCTTCGAATCTGGTGGCCATACGCTGAGCAGCAGCTTTTTCGAGGTGATGGATTCGGTTGTGCTGGTAGTGCAGGAATTTGAAAAAACCATCATCGTATCGGCCGGACACACCGACTCGAAAGGTTCCGACAGCTATAACCAGGCACTTTCCGAGCGCCGCGCCAATTCGGTTGCAGAGTATCTGCTTACCAAGGGAGTAGTCGAGGCTCGAATCGAGTCAGTAGGTTTCGGTGAAAGCCAACCCGTTGCTGACAATGGCAGTGCGGAAGGAAGAGCACTCAACCGGCGCGTCGAAATTTCGCTGTTTCCGATTACCGAAGGATAAAAGCGCTAAGGAACCTATAAACGAAATTATTGTCGGGGTCAAACGACGGCCCCGCGAAATAACAACTGCCGAATACGGGTTCAACCAGGCGCCCAGGGATAGTAACACTGAGCAAATCTGCACTTTCTCCGAAAGAATCTAATAGCAACCAGTTTTTTCTGGGCGCCGCGACTTCGATTCCTATCACCCTGAGCGTGTTTGCGATTGGGATGGTACTGGGCGTTCTGGCCGCCGAAAAAGGCCTCACATTCATGGAGGCCTTCCTATTCAGTGCATTGGTATTTGCGGGCTCGGCCCAGTTTATAGCGCTCGAACTGTGGGGCACACCACTGGCTATCGGAATTATCGTTTTCACCACGCTTATCGTCAATTTACGCCATATGCTGATGAGCGCCGCGATAACGCCTGCGATCAGTGTCTGGCCAAAGCGGTACAGCTTTACCTCGCTACTATTCCTTGCCGATGAAATCTGGGCGGTGGCGCTAACCCGGGCTCAGAGAACAGAATTGCGTCCTTCGTTTTACTTCGGTCTCGCGCTGCCATTCTATCTGGCCTGGATTACGAGCACCCTCACCGGGCACGCAATCGGTCGTAGCATCGGCGATCCGGCACAGTTTGGAGCGGACTTTGCCTTTACTGCGGTATTTCTCGCCCTGTTGACAGGACTATGGAGTGGCCGAACCTCGATCCTGCCCTGGTTAACGGCAGCGCTCGCCGCCCTTGTTATTGACACCATCTGGCATGGCCCCTGGCCAATCCTGATTGGCGGCCTGTCGGGTACCCTTGTGGGCGCCTTGCAATACGGCTTCATGAAACAGGAAGACTCGCCCGACGACAGGCGTATCGCGCCGGACGAGGGATCGCCATGAGTGAAATCTTATCCATCGACCCACAGGTATTACTGGCGATAATCGGCATGGCGCTGGTGACCATTCTGACCCGTGTGAGCGGATTTGTGCTGGCACGCAGCTTCGCGATCGAAGGGCGTACAAAAGCCGCGCTCGAAGCAGTACCCGGCTCGGTATTAATCGCGATCATCGTACCAACGGTATTGACCACGGGCCCTGCCGAAACGATCGCCTCGCTCATTACGCTGGGGCTGGCCAGCAGATTGCCCTTCATTTTTGCCGTTTTCGGCGGTGTAGGGGCTGTTGTCATACTTCGCGGTTTATTGTGAGGTTGGGAGACCAGCATTAAAAAAATCCCCTCCGCGTCCTAATTTTGATTGCTAGTCAATCCTGAGCATCACGCATCCTCCGAAACCACCCTGCTCGATAAGCTCGTGTGCTTTGACCATGTCATCAAAGTCCAGCACATGTGCGATGCGATGCTGTAATTTATCGTTGGCAAGTTTGTCATAGATATCGGCGATCGCTGCTTGCTTGGCGGCCTCCGGCATCGCATAGACGATAACCAGACGAATCATCAAGTCCAGATACATCATTTGTCCAAACGGCAGTTGCGGTTGGGTGACCTGGGTCGAGGAGTAGGTCACGATCGCACCACTCACACGTATTAGCTTCAACACTTCGGTTAAATTAGCGCCAAATTCAACATCAATTACACGGTCTACTTTCTGACCATCGTTCAATGACAATAAGGTTTCGCTCCAGTTTTGCTCGCGGTGATTAACCACCAGGTCCGCACCCACTTTTTCACAGACAGTTTTATCGTCATCATTGCTGGCCGTCGCAATCACCTTCGCACCGGCCTGTTTTGCCCACTGTATGGCGTAATATCCCACTCGCCCGGCACCCCCGGTTACCAATAGAGTTTGACCCTCGACCGGGCCATCGGCAAAAACGCATCGATGCGCGGTCATGACTGGAATACCCAGACAGGCGCCCTGCTCAAACGACGCATTTGCAGGCAAATTGACAGCACGCGAAGCATTGATAGCCAGGTATTCGGCGGCGCTACCAAAATTTCGTGCGAATTGCGCCTGGTATACCCACACTCGCTCGCCGATACGCTGTGCCGGCACACCATCGCCCACAGCTTCAATCACGCCGGCACCATCGCTATGCGGAATAACCAGACCGTCATCCAGTAAATTTGGTGCTGAGCCTGCCCTTTTTTTCACATCAGACGGGTTAACGCCTGTCGTTTTCATGCGTACCAGCACTTCGCCAGCGCTCACTTCGGGCTTTGGCAGTTCACCAATTTTTATCACTGCAGCCGCAGATCCAAATGTTTCAAACCAGGCAGCCCGCATTTTTATACCTTTGTTCATAGTAATCATACCCCGGATTAGTTCACCCAATTTTACAGTCTTTCGGTATTAGCATCGATACAACCAGGACAGTTCATACCCCGGTAAATAATTCTCCTGTGCCGAATCCGACGGGTCGTTATAATACACTCGATTAACCGTGCCGGCGCCATGAATAAAAATCTGACACATTTACATCCTTATCCGTTCGAAAAGCTCTCGGCACTCAAACAGGGGCTGACGCCGCCGGCACAGTTAAATCATATCGCCCTGTCGATTGGTGAACCGCAGCACCCGGCGCCTCACTTTGTGATCGAAAGCCTGATCGCAAACATGCATCAGCTGTCGAATTACCCGAGCACCAAAGGCAAACTGGAATTACGCGAGGCGATTGCAAGCTGGCTATGCAAACGATTTCAATTAGCACCTTCGGATCTCGACCCCGAGCACAATGTTTTGCCGGTCAACGGCACGCGTGAAGCGCTATTCGCTATCGCCCAGTGTATCGTCGACCGGTCGACCACGAATCCACTGGTGATGATGCCTAACCCTTTTTACCAGATATACGAAGGTGCGACTATCCTGGCTGGCGCGCAACCGCATTACCTGAATTGCTTCGAAGCGAATAATTTCCTGCCCGACCTCGACGCGGTCAGACCCGAACAGTGGTCACAATGCCAGATGATATATATTTGCACGCCGGGCAACCCCAGTGGGAGAGTCATGAACAATGACTACCTGCAAAAACTGATTCAACTGGCCCAGCAACACGATTTCGTGATCGCCAGCGACGAGTGTTACTCGGAAATTTATTTCGACGAAACTAAACCTCCCCCAGGTTTACTCGGCGCGGCGGCGGCAATGGGACTGAATAGTTTTGACCGCTGCCTGGTATTTCACAGCCTCTCGAAACGCTCTAATCTTCCAGGGCTTCGATCGGGTTTTGTCGCGGGGAACGCAGGTTTATTGAAAAAATTTCTGCACTATCGAACCTACCAGG
>JADFMY010000081.1 GCA_022563685.1 Pseudomonadota bacterium
CGTCTGGGTGAAATTGTGATCGATGAAGGCGTTATCTCCCTTGATCAGCTAAACATAGCCCTGACCGAGCAGAAGAAGGTTCACGAGCCGCTCGGCAAGCTCCTGGTCGGCCTCGGTTTCGTCACTGAATCCATCATGCGTTCGGCGCTGGGTGAAGCGCTAGAACAGGATAGCGTCGATCTGTCGCATGTTGTACCCGACCCTGACGCGATCAAAATGATCACTGCCGACACGGCGCGCAAGCATAAAGTAATCCCGCTCAACTACGATGCGGTACGAGGTACCCTGACTATAGCAATGTCGGATACCTTTAATCTGTTTACCCTGGATAGAGTTCGAATTCAGGTTGGGCAGCACATCGAACTGGTACCGGTACTCGCTGGCGAGGCGGAAATATCAAATGCGATCGACCAGTTTTATGGCTACGAATTATCGATCGACGGAATTTTACGGGAAATCGAAACCGGGGAAGCCGACTACACCAATTATCAGGGTGATATCGAGGAGTACAGCCAGCCGCTGGTCAGGTTGGTCGATGTTATGTTGTCCGATGCGGTAAAACGCGGCGCATCGGACATTCACTTCGAACCCGAAGAGAGCTTTCTCAGGATTCGTTATCGAATCGATGGCGTGTTACGTCAAATTCGGAGTTTGCACAAGAATTACTGGGCGGCGATCGCGGTTCGTTTGAAGGTCATGGCGGATATGAACATCGCTGAAACACGCGCACCCCAGGACGGTCGCATATCGAGAACGATCGCCGGCAGACGGATCGATTTTCGTGTCGCTTCGCAACCGACCATCCACGGTGAAAACCTGGTACTACGGATACTCGATCGTGAAAAGGGCATCATACCGCTGGAAAACCTTGAATTGCCGGAAGAGTCTTTGCGGACGCTTAAAATAATGATGTCACGTCCAGAAGGTATCATCCTGGTGACCGGTCCGACCGGCAGCGGTAAAACCACGACGCTTTATTCCTTGCTGAACTACCTGAGCAGCGAGCAGATCAATATCATGACGCTTGAAGAGCCGGTCGAATACCCCTTCCCACTGATCCGGCAAACTTCGATCAACGAGGCCGCCGGTATGGACTATGCCGCTGGTATCAGATCGCTGCTGCGCCAGGACCCGGATGTCATTCTGATTGGTGAGATTCGCGATGAAGAAACCGCTGAAATGGCTTTTCGTGCCGCTATGACTGGCCACCAGGTGTATACGACGCTGCATACTAATTCAGCCATTGGCGCCCTGCCACGGTTACGTGACATCGGAATAATTCCAGAAATTATGGCGGGCAACATTATCGGGGTCCTTGCGCAAAGGCTGGTACGCAAGCTGTGTAAATATTGCAAGGTATCCTATGCGCCGAGCAAGCAGGAGTTGCAATTGCTGGCTAACCGCGAGGGTATAGCGCCCAAACAGATTTATAAACCCAAAGGCTGTACAGCCTGCGATCAATCAGGCTACAAAGGCCGGTTCGCATTGATGGAAATCCTCAAAATGAATTCCGATCTGGACGACCTGTTAGTACATGGCGCGACCACCAAGGAAATTCGCGATGCAGCCTACAAGCAGGGCTTTTTCACGCTCGCAGACGATGGTGTTCGCCATGTTATAGATGGGATCACCTCGATCAAAGAGGTCGCGCGGGTCGCCGATATGACCGAGCGAATGAGTTAGCCGTGCCGCAATATCGATACAAGGCAGTAGACGCCGCCGGCAAGTTTATTCAGGGAAGCCTGGATGCCGGTAATGTATCCGATCTCGAGCTACGCCTCGAAAAAATGGACATGGATCTGGTTACCTACAAACAAAAAGAGCCAGGCTTCGACCTGTTTGGTAGAAACAAGGTTGGCCGCCGTGATCTTATTAACTTTTCATTTTATCTCGAACAATTGACACACTCTGGTGTGCCGATACTGGAGGGCCTGACCGACCTGCGCGACGGCGAGGAAAACCCGGGCTTTCGCGACGTGATTACCGGGGTAATCGAGGCCATCGAAGGCGGAAATTCATTTTCGCAGGCGCTCGGGCTATACCCGAATATTTTTGACAATGTCTTCACCAGCCTGATCAAGGTTGGTGAACGTAGTGGCAAAATGAGTGAAGTATTGATCGACATCACCGATACCCTGAAATGGCAGGACGAGTTGCTCGCCAAGGCCAAAAAGATAATGACTTACCCGGCGGTTGTAGGCACGCTTGTGCTGACAATCATCATGTTTATGATGATTTTCATAGTGCCCGATATCATGCAGGCAATCGTCGGCATGGGCGGAGTAATACCAATCGAAACACGCGCCCTGATGGCAACCTCCAATTTTCTCAAGAATTACTGGTACCTGGTAATCACCATGCCATTCGTGGTCTTTTTCACCATCAGCTACTTTTACAGAACTAACAGCAAGGCGCGATTCAAAATTGATGGAATGTTGCTCAAGATCTGGTTGATTGGGCCGGTGAACGAAAAAATAAAAATTTCCCGGTTTACCCGCTACTTTGCACTGATGTTTGCCTCTGGCATTACGGTACTCGATGCGATCAACCTGAGTAAGTCGGTGGTCAATAATGTGGTGCTGGAAGATGGAATAGAGAGGGCCTGGCAGCAGATTTCAGAAGGCGGCAGTATCAGCGAGAGTTTTAAAAATATCGGTATCTTCCCCCCATTGGTGGTGCGCATGTTGCGCGTCGGAGAGGCCAGCGGGCGGATGGATAAATCCCTGAATAACGTCAGTTATTTTTTTGATCGAGATATCAACGACAGTATCGACAAAATGGAGCCGGTGGTGCAAACGGCGATGATGGCATCGATAGGGATGTTTGTATTGTGGTTAGTTATGGCGGTAATGGGGCCATTATACGACACGATTGGCACCATGGAATTTTAATGGCGAAGCGATGAAAAGAGTCCTCTACTTCACGGGTTACAGAATGGTTGCACAGGAATGGTCCAGCCATAAACTGGAAAGCAGCGTGTATTTCGAACCCGACGAGCCGGGGCTGGATTTATTTACCGCTTATTTGAGCTCGTTCAGGGATGCCCCGGTTCGACTGGTGGTAGATTTAATCGAAGAGGAATTTCGACAGGTCACAATACCGCTGCTACGAGGATCGGATCGACGCGCAATACTGTTACGAAACTACGCCAAATATTTTAGAAACTCCAGGTACAGGTTTGCGATTTCACAGGCGAAGGAGAAAAAGGCACGAAAGGAAGAGAAAGTATTGCTAATCGGTTTGACCAATCAGGATTTGCTTGAGCCCTGGTTAAAAGTAATTGAAGACACTCGCACCCCACTGTCGGGCATCATCAGCCTGCCATTGTTATCGGAAGACTATATCAGTCGGGTTGAATCCGACGGCAAGGCGATCATTTTAGTCAGTCAACAGGTTCCGAGCAATTTGCGTCAGTCGGTCTTTATTAAAGGTAAACTGGTTTTGAGCCGGCTGGTTCCTATAGCCAGCTTTTATCAGGGCGATTACGCAACCGATATTATTCGCGATATAGAAAGTACCCAACGATACCTGGTCAGCCAGCGCATGGTAGAAAGATCCGAAGCGGTTTCGGTTCAAATCCTGACAAACAGGCGGCATCATGAAAAGCTCACGATCAGGTGCGCGCAGGACAACTTGTCCAATTATGAGATTTTAGAAATTAACGACCTGCTGAAGCAGGAAAAAATCGAGATAGACGACGAACAGGATTTCAGCTCGGGTTTGTTTTGCTACCTGGCGAGCAAGAAGATTTCGGTTAATCATTATGCGCGGCCGCAGGAGAAAAGATACTACCATCATTACAATGTAGGCCTGGTGCTCAAATTTGCCAGTATCGTTTTCGTCGCAGTCGGGCTGGGTCTCGCCACCACGAGTGCGGTAAAGGGCTGGCTATATGGTAGTACCGTGTCGGAAACAGCTTTGATCGAACAAAAATATAAGTCGAAATACAATCAGCTTAGCGAAAACAGAATCGATTCGACCACTTCAACCTTGAGTATGCAAAACATCGTGCAAACCGTGGAGGATCTCCAGAATAATTATCTGAACGATCCGGAACAAATGCTTTCTATGGTGAGTCGCGATATTTCGTTATTTTCCGATATCAGGGTGAAGCGAATGGAATGGTTCGTTTCTAATATATCGGATACCGAGGCGGCAAATGATGTGTCCTGGGGAAAGCCTAAAAGAAAACGAAATAAACAGAAGAAGAAAACAAATACCAGGAATCAACAGCCGGCCAGGAAAGGCTTGTTTGAGATAGCCCTGGTCGAGGGTGAATTCCTGCATTTTGACGGGGATTATCGCTATGCACTCAGCGCGGTAGACGACCTCGAAAAAACTATGACCGAGTCAGGAAATTATTTTTCGGTTGAAATTACCAAACGACCTCTGGATATAGAATCCGATAACAGGTTGTCAGGCGATGTGGGTATTTCCCGCCGCAATAAATCGCCCTCGGCTCAGCTGGCTTTCCGGGTGGTCAGGGAGGTGAAACGGAATGATTAAAATAGACTGGTTTTATTTAAGACGGCCCCTCATTGTTTTTGCCCTGACCCTGATCCTGTCTATTGCGCTGGTCATGGCCGGGCAGTGGTATGAAAAAACGCAATTGGAGAATTATGAACAATCTGTATCGACGCTGCGATCTACCTACAGATTATATACGGGTATTGTTGAAGATATCGGTCTTCTTGAACAATACAAAAATCTTTATAGTAGCTACCGGTCGACCGGGCTGGTCGGTGACGAGCGCCGATTGAGCTGGATAGAGAGTCTTGAAAGTACCAACGAAGTATTGAGACTTCCGACTCTGACCTACAACCTGCTGCCACAGGAAGATTTCAGGCGGCCAGGCTTTAAGGTAAAAAGTGGCGTTGCAGTTAAAGGCTCGGTGATGGAGTTATCGCTCGGCATATTACACGAAGAAGACATTTTCGCCCTGTTTGAAGGGCTTAGACTATCGATTAAAAATCTTTTCACGGTCGAAAGCTGTATCTTAACCCGCAACTCCGCGATTGACACCTCGTTGAATACCAAAAGGACTAATTTCGACTCAAAATGTAATATTCGCTGGGTGACGATCAATGTTAAATAACGCGTATCGGCATCGCATAATAATGAAGGCACTGTTGAGTTTTCTTCTTGTCACGACTGCAGGAATTAGCCAGCCATCGCAGGCAGAACTATCGACCCTGTTCACCACTCCCCAGGAGCGCCAGATCATCAATGCAAACCGGTACAAAACGGATAGTGTAGTCACCCGGCCAGTTCAGGTGCGCGAGCCTGAAATCGAAGAGATCCGGCAACTGATACAGGAAAAAGTTGAAATGTCCTTTAGCGTCACCGGTATTGCCATTTCCAATAGCGGCCCCAACACGGTCTGGATCAACAACCGGGTGTACGAAGAGGGCGAGCACCTGGAAGACAACAGCCATTTCAAGGTGATCACCGGCGACGATATCAAGGTCAGAATTACCACGCCGGACGGCAAGCATTACTATGTTACCAGTGGTGAAACCGTCGATGTTACTTACCTGGTGTCTGCCACCAACTAGTCATGCACCAGCTCAATCCCAGATCTCAATCCGGATTCGCATTATTGTTTATTATTGTCATCTTGATGGGCCTGGGCGGGATTGTTCTGACGGGCTATACACAGGGCATACTAAAACAGGTCGAGGAGAGTAAATTTAAGCATAATCAGCGGGTGTTGAAGGAAGCGAAGCAGGCTTTATTGCAATTTGCCTACAATTACCCGGTCACCAATGGAAATGGACCGGGCCGCCTGCCCTGTGCCGATATTGATAACGATGGTGACGCCAATACGTTGTTCGGGGACTGTATCACTCTGGGCCGCCTACCCTGGAACGAACCGAATCTCAATTTATATGATATCCGCGATGCCGATGGACAGCGGTTGTGGTATGCAGTATCGGATAATTTTGCCACTAATGTACCTGGCGGAAACATTATCAATAGCGATACCGTTGGGTCCATTACAGTGCGAGACCAGTCGGGTAATGTCATTTATGATGGCTCGTCGAATGGCGTCGCCGCAGTAATCATTGCGCCGGGGAAAATTACCGCCAGGAATGGAGTCGAGCAGGATCGATCGGTTGGCAATGGAAACGATCCTTTCGATACCAATCCCGACACCGATCCTGGCATCATCAGTGCTGCCAATTACCTGGATCTCGTAGGCACAGAAGACAATGCCAATTTTACCCAGGGTTCGGCTACCGATGGATTTATTCTCGGGCCAGTCAATATTCAAAGCACCGATGCCGTCAATGACCAGATGATTGTCATTACCGCCGCCGAGGTCATCGAGGTGGCGGAAAAAGCCGTGCTGCAAGCCTATAGAAAATCGATCAACGACTATCTGGCGGTTACCGGGAATGTCTATCCCTGGTTGTATAACTATGTAGGCGTTCCAGACGTCGCGGGTTTAACTAGTTATTATCCGGCGGATTCAAATTTTGCCACAGAGCTAGCCACGAACCTCGACAATTTCGGTAGAATTCCATCGATATTCGGTGACTATTTTACCGAATCGGATAGCCAGCCAATCGAGAGCAAGTTAAGCGTCGCTCTCTCTTTGACCTATCCGATTACGCCGACGACAGTCGGTCATTCGAGCGGAACTTTTCTGTTTAACGATGGCTCGCAGACGCTAAATTTTCAAACTGCTGATAAGTTAACCAACGTCGGGTTCGTCGACATTGCCGATATTGTGGGGGATGATGGCCGGCTTACCGGAACGGTTATAACGCCGGAATCCTTTACCGATGTAATATACTTTTGGGACGACGACGATTCACCGACGGGGGTTTGGACCATGTGTCTTGCTGGTGCTGACGAGTTGAGCGATTGTAACCGCGATGGTGCTGGTAACCCGAAGCCTGGAGGATCAAACGATGAAAAATCAGAAATTCTTCGCGTGGTTTTAAAGCTCGATTTCAATATCGGCGTGGTGAATTTCGATACGGATTACACCACTGAGCCAGTGATCGCACCACCCGTAGCTGCTACCGGCGCAACCCACGCCTCGATTACAGGAACATTTGCCGCTGCCGATGTCATTTTCAGCAGCTTGCCGCCTTTATCGGCGAGTTATGAATACAATCAGCATTACCATGCGGGTGACGTAGTTCTCGCTGAGCACGATCCTTCGATGTTTGGCACTCTGAATGTGGCCGATCTTATCCCCGGTCCATTGGCGCTGGGTATGCGCTATTACCCCGAGTTGCCCGACTGGGCGTTTGATAATGGCTGGCACGATAGCATCATGATGGCCTATGCCAATAATTATCGGCCAGATATACTCGGCGCCTGCATAGAAGGCACCGATTGCATTCAGATCAACAACCTGGCTGGTAATAATGACAACAAGATTTCAATTTTGACATTGGCGGGGCAGCACAACTGGGACGACGATGCCGATAGTAATTTTATCAACGACCTGCCGACTATTTTCGATGCTGAAAATGCTGACATTCTGGATGTCGATGGTACTGAATATTTATTTGATCGAAACGCCCTCAACGGCAACGACCTGGTAATGATCGTAACCGAGTTGTAAGAAAGCTTATGAATCAAAACCATCAAACCGGTTTCACCCTGATCGAAATCGCGATCGTGTTATTGATCGTCACGATCCTGCTCGGCTATACCGTCGCATTATTCCCCAGGCAGCAGGAACTCAAGCAATACCGCGCCGTGGATCGGGAAATGGATGAAATTATTGCCGCAATTGTGGGGTTTGCTCAGGTAAATGGCCGACTGCCCTGTCCGTCATCTCCGGATACTGCCGGTGTCGAGGACGATGGCGGTACGCCCCCTTGCGATTTTTTTGGTGGCTTTGTACCCGTCAACACACTTGGAATTTCAGGCAAGTTAAATGGAGATTCGTTATTACTAGATCCCTGGGGGAATCCATACAGATACTATGTGTCGAATAGCGATTTTCCCCCTGGCGTTGGTAACGGAGTAATTGATTTTGTGGAGGCGGGCGAGATGCGGGCCGTAGGTTTGGTGGATTCAGATGCGGACAATTACATCGATCTGGATGGTCAATTCCTTATATGTGATGCGGCAGGAACAAGTACCGATGATTTGTGTACTGGCGCTAACGAAGTGTTCGGTAATGCAAGTGGGGTAGGGGGTCCTTATGCCGGTGCTCCCTTCGTGTTGATTTCACATGGAAACGACTGGAATGAATTTTCAGAAACAGGAGATCAGTTGGAAAACCTGGGTACACTTTCTACCACGGCTCAAGGTACCGCCGGACCAACCGGAATTGACTACCTGTTGAAGAATGTAGGGGCTGGCGAAACTACTTTTGTCAAAAGAATCACCGGTTTCGCCGAAGATTTCGACGATGTTGTCAAATGGGTGTCACCAGCCATACTGTTTTCAAAAATGATCGAAGCAGGGCAATTGCCCTAAAAATTATGTTTTGTCATTCCGGCTCTATCGGCCGGAATCTAATAATCATTTGTAGGTTGGGGTGAGCTACGCGAACCCCAACATAAACAGGATTCGGCCGGTATAACAACCGTTGCTCATTAATCGCATTGCTTTGTTGGGGTTCGTCCCTCACCCCAACCTACTAGCTCCCATTGATCTTTCAACCCGTCAAATCCGCCTGATGCTGAAATAGACTGAAACAAACCTTACCGGGTTCGTTTTCGCTCAATTCGAGCTCGAAGTTGAATGCGCGCGCCATAATCGATGACTGGTACAGGCCGATGCCCATTCCCGCACCGGAAGATACCGGTTGCTTAAAAAGGCTTTCCTCGATGCTCTCCTTAACAACAGAACCATCGTCGCAGACCGATAACATAAGAATATTCGCCTGGGATAATAGGCGTATATCGACCCGTTTGGCAGACGATTTTCTGATCGCGTTATTGATCAAATTGTCTGCGACGCTATCGAACAGGTCGATTGGCACCGGTACATTATGTTCAATATCACGATGAAACACGATTTTTGGACTGGATTGATGCTGCTCTTCGAGTTTGTCCATCCACTGCTCGCAATCGGATAAAATTATCTGCGTATTCAGTTTTGGTACTCTTAGCTTGTTCAGGGTATTTTCCAGCCGCCCACTGATTTGTAATAGATTGGTTTGTAGCAATTTCTGGCGTTTATCCTGGTCCTGACCCATGTTCAGAATATCGAGCGAGGTTTTGACTGACTGCAGGATATTGCGAATATCGTGGGTCAGCCTGGCGCCGGTATGATGTATCGTTGCGATGTGTTCTTGTGCGCGCATTTTTTCCTGGTTCAGTTTGGCCAGGTAAAACTGGTATGCCATGCGAATGAGCAGAATCGTGTGATGCTCCAGTGCGGCGCCGGGGTTGGATTTGAAATACAAATCGACACTGGTCTCACTCGCCATGGAATGCGCCAGTAAAATTCCTTTCTTTTCCCCGGAGAGGATATTGTGGTTTTCGAAGTTCCACTGGATACCATTGAGCCAGTTATTTTCTACCAGGTGGTCACTGGCTGCCTCGAGGTATTCTTTTGGGGTTAAAAAATGTTCTTCGATTAATGTCGTCAGCGTATTGATCCAGGTTTCGAATGGCCCGCCTATGGTCATCGCGTAACGATTCCATAGTACGCCGATACCCGAATACCCGACACCAGGGTTCCAGATCCAGCTAATACCGATGGTCAGGGTTGAAACGATAAAAACCGTCAGCAGTAAACCATCAAGATAATCGACATGGTATAGCAGGTTGATAACGATGCCACCCAACAACACGATGAAAATCAGGGTCGTTGCGAGCAGACCGTGCATCAGGTCGACCTGGCTACCGGCCGGCAGGTTCTGGCTCGGATTGGGCGCAAAGAAAAATAGCAGTACAGGAATGAGAATGATGGTTTGCATATAGTCAGCGAACTGGATTGGTAACTCGATCTGCGCAAACGTATCGGGAATGAGTCCAACGGCCATTTCAAGTGTAACGATCACCAGCGCCAACAGGTCAAACGAGCGAAAACCGGCCTGGCTTAACAGTCGGCTACCAAATAAACCCAACAATATCAAGCCGAAGAAAAGCAGCGCTTCTTTTGGGGAAAAAAAGGTCAGGGTCAGGAAAAACAGGCCGAGGCCAAGGGCGGCCGGGAGGCGCTTGATCTGGGTGTCCTTGTCCCACAGGGGTTGCCACAGCAGGAACAGGCCATACAATATAAATGACAGTGCCAACTGTAATTTCGGATCAGGTGTAGACCAGACCAAAATATGGTATACCAGCAGTATTGTTGCCAATATCTGTTGTTTGAATTGCAATAGCGGTTTTAAATTGATCAAGGTGCTGAATACTCGAATGGGCGCACAAACTATATCACTATTTCGCTATTTATTACTGGGCATACTAAACCTGCGATTATTTGTGCTGGTTTTTATCCTGGTAGTACTGGCCTGGATATTCAGCAATTTTATAACCGAGTTGGCTATCATCAATAGCGCACAAATCGCCCAGGCGCTGCTGGCCGATTTTTTACGTTATAGCCTGGTTTTTTTAACCCTGCTGCTGGTCACCACGAGCGTGGCCGAAGACTACCAGTTTAGACAATTCGAGCGATTGCTCACCATGCCGGTCTCGCGCTGGCAGTATATAGCCGCGCAATTTCTCGTTATAGCCACGATAGCGGCCATCCTTTGCCTGCCGGTATTGTTGGTCATATCGTTTAGTTCGTCGATTGAAATAGCACTCTACTGGTCGGCTGCGCTTTGGCTGGAAATGTTATTGCTAGGACTGCTTGGGCTGTTGGCCATACTCAGCCTGGAAAAAATACCCCTGGCCGTGTTTTTCTCGATTGCGATCTATTTACTTGCCAAACTATCGGGGTTGATCGGTCAGATGTTAACCGAGTCGGTTCGATTATCCGACGGAAGCACGGCTAACCGAGTCACGGAATGGATTTTTAACGGCATTATGCACCTGATCCCCCGTCTCGATGCATTTGCACAAAACGATGTGTTTTTTGAATCCCTGGACCTGGTCGATCTATTGTTCGGGCAACTGCTTACAGTCGCTATCTACTCTCTGTTCCTGCTCGCAGTATGCCTGATGGATTTTTACCGCAAGGAATTTAATCTATGAGACGGGCTGAGAGGCCAATAGTCCAGATCCCGAAGCCGATATTGATTGGGTTTTTGGCATTGTTCGGGGCACAGGTTCTTGTCCATCAATATACGGCACTTGATCGGGCGAACCAATATCGGCCTTTATCGCAACCGTTTGATTCGGCTATTTACAAAGGACTGTCGATGGGTTCGGAACACCTGTTTAGCTACCTGCTCGCGATTCGGCTCCAGTTGCACGATAACCAGGCCGGCAAGCATATTCGCTATCGAAAGATCGATTACAGCAGACTGGTCAACTGGCTTGAGCAAATCCATCGGCTCAACAGGCAATCGGAGTATCCAATGATGCTGGCTTCGAGGGTATACAGCCAGACGCGCGATAAAGAGCGCCTGAGAATCATACTCGCTTATATCGATCGGGGTTTTATGACCAACCCGCAGTTACACTGGCGCCACCAGGCAGAAGCCACCGTGATAGCAAAGCACAAGCTGGAAGATCTGGAACTGGCCCTGAAAATGGCGCAAAAACTGTCCGACCAACCCGCATCGGTCGCCATGCCGCGCTGGGCGCGAGATATGCAGTTTCTTCTGCTCGGCGATTTGAATGAATTCGAAACGGCGCTGGTGATTATCACCGCGTTATTACAAAGCGATGCAGTGAAAGACCCCGACGAAAAAATATTCCTGCAGGAAAAACTGTTGCTTTTCCAACGAAAACTGTCTGAATTCCAACAAAACAGCACCGATAATCCAGGCGATTAAACCAGGAACCCCGGATTATAAGGGTTTTATAAATCTGGCATGGTAAATGCTACAATTATATCTACTTAAGGAAGTTAAATAGTTAAGTGTCATTTTGACAGGAGTAATAACATGTTAAAACTACAACGAATAAATATGAAACAAAAGGGTTTCACCTTAGTTGAAATCGCAATAGTCCTGGTTATTGTGGGCCTGCTCATCGGCGGCGTACTGAAAGGCCAGGAAATGATTACCAATGCCAAGTTAAAACGAATCGAAAGCGATAATGCCGGTATCGCCGCGGCGATGTTTTCCTATCAGGATCGTTATTTGCAATTGCCGGGTGATGATAATGGCGCCTTCGGTCGTTTTACCGTTTATACAGCTACTTCAGATAATGGTGATGGTGACGGCACTATAGGCAATAGCACCGATTGGAATTTGCCTACCGGTGGTACCTGGACAGTTGGAGGGGAAGAAACTTTGAAGTTTTTTGCTCACCTGAGAGCGGCCGGATTGGTTGCCGGCAGTGGTAAGGATGATACCAGGCCCTCCAATGCTTATGGAGGCCAGATCGGCATCCAGGATGGAGCGTTAAAGATTGCCGGCCACGTCACAATATTCGGTGCGATCGAAGGGCCTATCGCAACAATCATTGAAGGTAGACTCGACGATGGCGATCCTGCTACCGGACGGGTCCAATCAAACTTGGCAAAAGCCGGTATGGATGGAGGAGCAACTCCTGACACAGCTGCTACGAATTACACCGATGATAAAAGATATGATATGGCTTTCCGTTTATAAATTTATAAATAGCATATAGAATCAGGCCTGTCGCTTTTACGGCAGGCCTTTTTTATTGATGAGCAACGCGCTGACAGTTTCTAACCTGTCCTATTCAATTTCCGGCGTCGATATTCTCAAGA
>JADFMY010000082.1 GCA_022563685.1 Pseudomonadota bacterium
TGTGACCGGAGGGAGGGGATGCCGGGAAGGGGGTGGTTGCTGAATTCGTCGTGATAGTGATGCCGGGTAGTCCTACTAGCTCGAACGAAAACGTGGGCGAGCTACCACTAAGGGTAGCGAGGTCGACGTCCGACTCAAGTTTCACATTCTCACGGAAGGAGATCTTGGTCGCGGTAAGTACGTTGTTGGCGGATGTTCCCTCGGCCTCAACTTTGGCGCCCACAACGATATCGAAAACATCGAAGTCCTCGGGTAGGAAGCGCGTGTTACCGTCGATCACGACCTCCTGGTTGCCGATCATGAAACTGCCCGAGATCAAGTCAGTAGTGACGAAACCCTCGACTTCGGCGTGAACACCGGCCGGGATAATGCCCGCACCTTCGGGTTCGAGCTCGACTTTAGTCGCGATGAGCGTGTCAGTTTGGTTGTTGGGGAAGTTGCAAGAAGCCGTGCCCTTCACTTCGATAAACTGGCCGACCGCTGGCACGCCTCCGGGAATATTGTTGTCAATTACCCCGATACTGGAAAAGTCCACTTCGAGCGAGTTAATGGTAAGTATGGATCCATTTACGTTACCCACACGTCCCTTCACTTCGATTACAGCGTCGATCGGGTCTTTAACTTCAATGAACGACGCGTGAATCTGCTCCAGGTCGTCGGGCAGACCACTCACCTCGACGATATCACCGGCAATGATCGAATCGATCGTGGCGGGGCTGTCTACAATCGTAGTCGCATCCAGGATCACCGTCTGACCGAGCACGCGCAAGGTCCTGATTCCGTTTACAGACGGTGGCGCATCGCAAATCGGTCCTTCCAGGTTGTTCCTGTACTCGATTGATTCTGCCGTGCCGGTGTTACCGCTGAAGGTTCCGGAGACCTTAACCACCATGCCCTGCTTGAGGCCGCGGTGTGGCAATGATTCGTCACCCGGGATACCGTCGAGTGTCACGGACGCGGTAGAGTCGTCGAGATGGCTGCCGTTGAGGATGATGCTGCCAAAGCCGGTAACAGTACCGTAACTGATGCCGGTTCCGCCGATTCCCGCTGTTATTACCGAGCCGCCACAGGAAGCGAGCAGGGAACTCCACAGAAGAGTTGCAAGCCGCGCGTTCCGGAAAAACTGAAATAATTGGTTTGCTGGTTTCACGATGATGGTTCCTGCTTACCTGAAGTCGATTCGTGGTAAAAAACGCTCACACTCAATTCGACCGTTTCTTCATCCTCGGATTCGTGTTGTGCAAGATAAAGGTCGACTTCTTCGAGGAAGGCCTGGCCTTTGCGCTGGGTAAATTGTTTGATCATTGGAATCGAACCGATCGGCACCTTGTGATTGGAAGCCTTGCGCTGAAAATGCAGATCTTCAGGTTTCGCGGCAATATTGTGATTGATGGTTTCAATCAATTGCCGGGTGTCGGTGCCGAGTATCGACAGCTTTTCTACGGGATCGTCCGAAGGCAGGTATGCGTGGCTTAATAGTCGTACCTTCCTGTCGTCGGTGATTGATATATTGTTCGATTCGGTCAATGCTTTTTGCATTGCTGCGACCGGCATGTCTCCACTATATTTCCGCACCAGAGTAGTAAATGAGTCATCACCCTCGTACTCCAGGTCCTTCGGTGCACCATCGGCTCGCAAAAAAGCGGGGTCGTTAACCCAGCCTCCGATTACCCGAATGCTACGGTTGTATTGTTTGCTATTCGAAGTCGATTGATCGGCATCAAGCTCGCGTAGCTTCTTGACTTCTTTTCTATTCAAGCCTGTGAGTATGGCAACATTCGATACGGTCTGTTTTTTTTGCGGCGACGAAAAGTCCCTGTAAGCGATATCGACAAAACACTTCCTCGCGATCTGGTCAAATTCACCGTACGACATACCGTTGCGCAGCAGGGTGTGGATTAGCGCAGATAGTATTTTATTGAGTGTATTATTTAAGGTTTGTCGAATGGTCTGCATGAGTATCTGAATTCGAGGGACTGGAGCCTGCGCCCGTATAATTTTTTGCCATACAGGCCTCTATGCTCCTGGTCGGCAAGTACGGCTAGGTCAAATAATTCCGCTGTTGTCGATATCTGCTCCCTGGATGATACAGTCTAGTATAGTAGCTTATCGATTTAATTTCGGGATTATATTCCCAAATAGCAAAAATACCAAGCACTCTATAGGGGTGGAGAAAGAATTTACTGGCCCAGCGCAGGAGGCGACAGCTTTGAACTAAAGTCTCACCGACAATTATATTGACTAGGGACGTTCAGTGGCGCGCATAGAAAAGCTTAACTGCTGCGGGCCTCTAAATACAGTGACTTCGAGGATATCGCCCGGTTGGTGCAGGGTTATTTTTTCCAGTAGGTCACGTATGTTGTCAACAGGGACCTTGTTGACCGCAACGATAATGTCACCGGCCTGTATACCTGCTTTGTCGGCCGGGCTTTCGATAAATACATCAACGATAAGCGCGCCTTTAATGTTCGGGTTGCCGGTTGCCATTGCCGCCTTCGCCGTTATCTGCGTACCTACGACGCCAATCCTGCCACGGGTTACCTTGCCGTGAACAACGATCTGCCGCATGATGTCCAGCGCGATTGGAATAGGGATTGCGAAGCCTATCCCCTGAGAGCCGCCGGTCTGACTGAATATCGCGGTGTTGATGCCGATCAACTGCCCCTGCGCATTCAACAGGGCTCCACCGGAATTTCCCGGATTGATCGCAGCGTCGGTCTGAATGAAATTTTCGAAAGTATTCAGTCCAATACGGTTTCTGCCGGTCGCACTGATGATGCCCATGGTGACGGTTTGGCCAACATTCAACGGATTTCCAATCGCCAGCACGACATCGCCGACGCGTACCGGTTGATTGTCGGAAACCCTGATCGCGTTTAATCCGCTGATAGGAATACGCAGGATAGCGAGATCGGTTTCCCTGTCTTCTCCGATCAGTACAGCCTGACTGCCACGACCATCGGATAAAGAAACTAGAATTTCATCTGCCCCGTCTATAACGTGCTGATTGGTAATGATGTAGCCGTCGGCACTGATGATAACCCCCGACCCCAGATTGGTTTCAGTCCTGCTGCGCTGGCGGCGTCTTAGCTGATCACCAAATAATTGATTGAAAATAGGGTCGCTCAGCAGGGGGTGAGGCTTGTCCTTGATCCGTTTGGAGGTATAGATGGTGACCACCGAGGCAAAAGAAGAGGCGACTGCATCCGCGTAGGAGGAGGCTGGATTTTGTATATCAGGCGCCGGTTGAACCTGATTTTGAATTTCTTGCGTCGAGGACAGGAAGTCGAATATTTCAGTACTTGAGTGATCCGATTGCCAGATTACGTACAGGACAGCCAGACCGAGGCCGATCAGGCTAAACTGAAAAACAAAACTAACGGCTTTGATTAATTTCATCCAGAAATAATATCATAAGCGCCAGGGCTATACCCCGAATCGAGTGTGTAGATTATGCCTGTAGGGTCGAATTCATTCGACCAACCTTACAATTGATGCGCCGTTTTTTGTTGGCTGCCCCTGATTAATCGGCGACCCATTGCGGGCCGCCGATATTTCCAGCCTGTGTATCAGTCGTCTTCGCGTTCGATCTCAATCTGTTTTGCGGCATAGGGGTTTCCGGAAGATCCGTTACCGCCATTAGTGGTATCGATGCGTACATCGATCACATCACGTGGACCATTCGAGAAGTTGACGATGTCATCGTCATCGATCATGCTCAGGAACGAATCGATCTGAGCTTCTGTGGTGGCGCCATTTCCGGGCGCTATCACGATATCCTCATCCTCCAGTTCTGTGTTGGGGCCAGCAACCGAAGAAATACCCATCACCGTAATGGTATTTGCTCCCGAGTTGGCACCATTTAAATCGACTTCCGCCCTCAGTTCATGGTCAGTTAGGCCCACCGAATCGGCTTTAATGCGGATGGCCAGCATCGAAGTAGCACCCGTGCGAATGCCTCTGACCTCGAGTCCCGCAGCGGGGAGCGTGCTAATGGTTAATCCATCATCAAATCTGGTGACACCACTTTGAGTAGTGACCTGAATATCTCCGAAGAACAAGTCAAAGGAGCCTGCGCCCGTGTCTACGTTGATTGCAATTGCGCTGATGCGCACTCGGTTACCGCGACCCTTGATCTTTTCAGCGATCAGCAGATCACCGGCTGCATTGAAGTGACCTTCGGCTTCGACGCGTAGCCCCGATACCATGTCTATAGGACCGTCGAGACCATCCATCCATTCATCAACAGAATCCCAATCGATGCAGGTCCGGTCGATCAGGAAATCGGCGTCAGTCGGGCACCCTGCGAGATTGTCTGGATCCATATTGACAGCACCCTCAAGCTCGACCTCCTGGCCATGACCCAGGTTGTCGAAGAAATCGTCTTCGAGTTCAACCCTGGAAGCAATGTTCGTTGAAGGATCGAAGTGAATTTCCACCAAGTCGCCAATGGAGACGGCAGGTGTGCCGCTGTAGGTATAGGTAACACCACGTACGGTAAGAGCAAGTGGATCTAAATTAGGAGCTTCGACAAAGCCCTTTACTTCATCGATGCCATCACCACCAGAACCACTATCATCGTCATCTTTGATAAACGTGGCTTCGATGGTGGTGTTATCAAGCCAGAAACCGGAGACTTCATAACGCAAACCGTCGATCAAATCGCCGCTAGTGTCTAATGTCGCTTTCGTCACATTGGTAGTGGGTGTGATCAGGATAGTGACGCCATTGATGGTGCTGGTTGAGTCGGCGGCGCCCTCAATCTCGGCCTCGTAATCGACCTCGGTGGCCGTACCCGAAACGCCACCGCCATGGCGGGTACCGCGAAGGCTGACCACCTGACCGACCTCATAAGAAGCGATGGTGCTGGTGCTATCATCATTCGAGTAGGAACCGCCATCCGGGGTTTCGTACTCAACACCATTGACCCAGATACTACCCAGGCTGGTGATGACACCCCTGGTGACCACTGATTCGGAGGTTGGGGAACCCCCGCCGCCGCAAGCGATAGCCATGCTGACCAGGCCAGTGATTGCCAGGGCTTTAAATACTTTAGCAGTAATTTCATCTGTACTCATGTTCTGAACCTCCGCGGATCGTTAATACAGGCATAGTGGGACGAACAGGTTTATTTGCCTATATTTGGGAATATAATCCCAAATAAGATATCTATCAAGGAAATAATTGTTAAATATTTCTTATTCATCAAAACACTCAACCTTTGAGAGCCTCGGAGGGCCGATTCGCCCAAAGGCGAGCGCCGCTTTATCGCGAAAAGGTTTCAATAAAATGCGATTATTGATATTTTTCCCTTATCAATGATCATCCAGCCATAGATAATTGGGGCACATCAGGGTTTTCCAGAGGATAATTAAAGATGCAACTTAAACAGCTGTGTGATTTTTGTGGCGAATACCTTCGGGTGGACGACTTCGATGACTTTTGTCCCAATGGGCTGCAAGTCGAAAGCACGGATGAAGTGAATCATATTGTCGCAGGGGTTACCGCCAGTCTCGATTTGATCGAAGCAGCGGTTGAGGCAAAAGCCGATACGATTCTGGTGCACCACGGTTATTTCTGGAAAGATGAGGCGCAACCGCTGACAGGCATCAAGGGCAGACGGATCAGGGCGTTAATCAAAAACAATATCAACCTGCTCGCATTTCATTTACCGCTCGATGCCCACCCGCAGGTGGGTAATAACGTGCAACTCGCCAGGGTAATGGGTTGGGAAGTACAGAGCAGTTTTGGCAGCGTGGGGCTGCACGATATCGTATTGAGCGGGGCGCTCAAGTCGCCCATGACGCTGGACGAGTTATCCGCATCGATTGCACAGCGTCTGGATACCCGGCCTTTAGCCATTGCCGCCGGTGATCGACCTGTGAACACCCTTGCCTGGTGTACCGGTGCCGCGCAGAGTTATATCGATCAGGCTGCCGAGCGGGGTATCGATGCTTTTGTTAGCGGCGAAGTATCCGAACATACTTTCCATTTTGCGAAGGAGGCGGGTATTCACTACATCGCGGCGGGGCATCATGCCACCGAGCGGTATGGGGTGCAGGCATTTGCCGCCCTGATCGCCGAGCGATTTGATGTCCAGCAGCAGTTTATCGACATCCCCAATCCGGTTTGAAAGTGGGGAATTCCAGGTCACCTCTACTGAAGGAAAAGCTTCCCTGATAACTTAAGTTGCGCATGCTCGCTAAATGGCGATTTAAGCTGTGATTGTGCTCGACGGAAAACTGAATTTAGGCTATGCTAGCGGCCGTTTTTTATGTCCGGAATAAGAGTTCTTCATTCCGGGTTTCCAATCATTAAGCGAGGATAGGTTTTAATGTCTTTTGAAGTTGCAGATAATAATCGGCGGCGCTTCCTGACCGCGGCGACGGTGGTGGTCGGCGCTGTCGGTTCGATTTTCGTGGCGGTTCCATTTGTAAAAAGCTGGAACCCTAGTGAGCGAGCCAAATCCGCCGGCGCACCGATCAAGGCCGATATCAGCAAGATGGAGATGGGTCAGCAGATAATCTTCAAGTGGCAAGGCAAACCGGTGTGGGTAGTGCGGCGGGATCAGGAAGCCCTCGCAACGCTTTCTAAAGTAGTCGATAAATTGCGCGATGTAGATTCTGAAGAGAGTATCCAGCCGGATTATGCCAAAAATGAACACCGTTCGATCAAACCGGAATATCTGGTTATCGTAGGAATATGTACTCACCTCGGTTGTTCGCCCAACTATCGACCCGAGATTACTGCCGATTTGATGGGCGGTTTCTTTTGTGTATGCCATGGTTCCAAGTTTGACTTTGCCGGCCGTGTCTATTCCGGTGTGCCCGCACCTACGAATATGACGATTCCCCCGCATTATTACATCGATGACGGCCTGATTCTGATTGGTAAGGACGGAGTAGCATAATGAGCGATAAATCATCTAACAACGGTTTGATGGGCTGGATCGATGCGCGCTTCCCAATGACAAAAATGTGGGAAGAACACCTGTCCAAATATTACGCCCCGAAAAATTTCAATTTTTGGTATTTCTTTGGATCGCTGGCGCTGTTCGTACTGGTAATCCAGATTGTGACCGGCATCTTCCTGACCATGCATTACAAGCCCGATGATGAGATGGCCTTTGCCTCGGTCGAGTACATCATGCGCGATGTCGACTGGGGATGGTTGATTCGCTATCTGCATTCGACAGGTTCCTCGGCTTTTTTCATCGTGGTTTATCTACACATGTTACGTGGGATGATGTACGGCTCGTACCAGAAACCACGCGAATTGATCTGGTTGTTTGGCATGTTTATCTATCTCGCGCTGATGGCCGAAGCCTTCATGGGATATCTGTTGCCCTGGGGGCAGATGTCTTACTGGGGTGCACAGGTTATCATTTCATTGTTCGGTGCTATTCCTGTTATCGGGGATGACCTGACATTATGGATTCGCGGCGATTTTGTTGTTTCCGATGCTACTTTGCATCGCTTTTTCGCGTTGCACGTGGTTGCAGTTCCACTGGTATTGATAATGCTTGTGGTGATGCATATTCTGGCTCTGCACGAAGTGGGTTCGAATAACCCGGAAGGGATCGAAATCAAGAAGCACAAGGATGAAAATGGTATCCCGCTCGATGGAATCCCGTTTCACCCTTACTATTCGGTGAAAGATATAGTCGGCGTGGTGGTGTTTCTGATCCTGTTTAGTGTCGTGGTGTTCTTTATGCCGGAAATGGGCGGGTATTTCCTCGAGTACGCGAATTTTATACCGGCTAATCAGTATCAGACCCCGGACCACATCGCGCCCGTGTGGTATTTCACGCCATTTTACGCGATCTTACGGGCCGTACCGGATAAATTATTGGGGGTTATTGGCATGTTCGCCGCTATTTTCATGCTGTTTATCCTGCCCTGGATCGACCGCGGTAAAGTACACTCGATACGCTATCGTTCCAGTGCATTCAAATGGCTGTTAGCGATGTTTGTGGTTAGTTTTATCGCTCTCGGTTACCTTGGCGCTTTACCGATTAGCGATACCAGAATATTTTTTGCTCGTGTATATAGCATCGGATACTTTAGTTTCTTCCTTGGTCTCTGGTGGATTAGTAAAAACGAAAAAACAAAACCGGTTCCAGAGAGGATTCAATAATGAAGAGGGTTTTAATTATTGCAGTAGCTTTATTGTTTCCTGTACTGGGCTGGAGTGCTGTTGACACAACCTATCCCAACGATGAAATCGAAATTGACTGGGATGACAAGGCGTCGATGCAACGCGGTGCACGGACCTTTGTGAACTATTGCATGGGTTGTCACTCGGCGAGTTATTCGCGCTATAACCGGGTTGGGCGGGATCTCGGCATCCCGGATAAACAGGTGCTGGAAAACCTGATATTTACCACCGATATCGACGGTGAAAAGACCAAGATAGGTCAGTTGATGAAAACCACCATGACGCCCGCCTACGCCGAACAGGCATTTGGTGTGGTACCGCCGGATCTGACTCTGATTGCACGCTCGCGTGGAGTGAACTGGTTGTACAACTATTTGCGTGGTTTTTATGTCGACGAGTCGCGACCTATGGGGATGGACAACGGGGTGTTTGACAAGGTGGCGATGCCCCATGTGCTGGTTGAATTGCAGGGTTATCAACAGGCCAGGAAGGCCATGCGTCCGGACGGTCAGGGTGGTGAGCACGAAGTCATCGTTGGTTTTGATATAATCAAGCCGGGTAGTCAGTCTAAATCGGAATACGATCAAACCGTCTTTGACCTGGTTGGCTTCCTCGACTATCTTTCCGAGCCCTATCGTCAGACGCGTATTAATGTCGGCAAGGGTGTTATCATATTTCTATTCGTGTTCCTGATTCTTGCTTATTTTCTCAAGAAAGAATTCTGGAAAGACATACATTAAGAGAAGGGGTTCATTATGTCAGTAGTGGCCAATCGCCGATCGGTGATGAGTTGTTTTTCGTCGCCGGTCGACCCCGAATGCCATCGCGCGCGCATCGTACTCGCAGAAAAAGATATAGCGGTCGAAATTCACGATGTCGATACCGATAACCTGCCCGAAGACCTGCTCGACCTGAACCCCTATGCGACGGTTCCTACCATGGTTGACCGGGATCTCGTGCTTTATAACTCCAGGGTGCTGATCGAGTATCTCGACGAGCGTTTCCCGCACCCACCCTTGATGCCGGTCGATCCGGTATCAAGGGCCAAGAGCCGGCTGGCCCTGTTTCGTATCGAAAGCGACTGGTTTAGTCTGCTCGGCGATATAGAAAAAGGCACCGAAAAGAAGAAGGCCCAGGCCAAGAAGGCGTTGACTGAAAGTCTGGTCAATTCGGCCGAAGTATTTTCTGCGATGCCTTATTTTCTATCCAACGATTTCAGCCTGCTAGACTGCAGTATTGCGCCGATTTTGTGGCGTTTGCCCCACTATGGCATCGAATTGCCTGCGTCTGCGAAGCCGGTGACCGATTATATGAAAAAGGTATTTGCCCGACCTTCATTCCAGGCCAGCCTTTCTGAACAGGAAAGGGATATGGTCGCCTGATCGATGCGCTCCAGTAAACCTTATCTGATTCGTGGTCTCTACGAATGGTTGCTGGATAATGAGGTAACGCCATACATCCTGCTCGATACCAGTTGCGAGGGAGTGGTCATTCCGAAAGGTCTCGCAGTTGACACGAAGCTGGTGTTGAATCTCGCGCCCTCCGCGATCGATAAACTGGAAATGACCAATGATCATCTATCGTTTTCAGCTCGCTTCGGCGCGGTGGCACAAGACGTTTATTGCCCGATGGACTCAATCCTCGCTATCTACGCCCAGGAAAATGGAGAAGGGATGATGTTCACGCCCGAAGCGGAGGAATCTTCGGTAATGCGTGATGCAGCAAAGCAGACCAGTCAATCTAAAAAGTCGAACCGCCCGGGATTGAAAGTCGTTAAGTAAAAAAAGCGGGTAGCGATATTTCATCCAGCCACCAGGAAACGGCTGTAGTGGCTCGGTTTGAAATGGAATTCGTGGTTCGCCCTATAATGACTCTAAATGCCAATATGCCCAATATTCCAGGTGCGGGTTTCTGCCTTTTCCCCTGAAATGTTTTTCCATGTGACTAGCTGAGTGTTGCGATAACCGCAAATTGTCATGCGCCTTGATATCGCTTTCAGCATGCTGAACATACCAACGCGTTACAGAAGATTTAATCTTGTAAGGCTTTGTTTTAGCAATGTAATCTTCCCAGAACAGGGACACGGATTGATCCGTCATTGATACTACTCCCTTAGCTAATCGTTATCGCGAACGCATCCCTCGCATGATAGTATTATCGAGAATGGAACCACATATTACAAATGACTTAGACTGTCGCAGTCTATTACTGTAAAAGACAGCCGCAGTCTATATTACGTTGGGCGTCATAGGAGAGAAGATGAAATCTAAATATTTAGCACCGTTCTTGTTTCTGATTCCAAGCCCCAATTTTGCTGGTGTAGATAGTTTTGAATGTACAGTAACAACCGTCCATTCTGTATCGCAGGAAGGAAAGATTGTTACCGACACCGAGCATTTAATAAAACAAATCGGTTCAACATTTTCTGTTGAACGCAATAGCGGGGCTATTAGAGGTGGCTATTTCATAAACAACAAGTCAAGCAAAACCATAAACGTAATAAATGAACCATCAGATAATTCATATTACGTCATATCAATTAGTCATGGCCCAGTAAAAATGGTTGGTTATTTGTATATTGCCAATCATCGAAAGTGGCCTCAAAAACCTTTCACATACACTAGTAGTGGTGAGTATGTTTATTCCGGTTATTGTATATAGTGCCGCCCAACAAGGCGCTCCAGCCGACCGCGCAACCGCTGGGCGGTTTCACGTCGGCTGAGCTTGGTCGTTAGCAATACAAAAAGGACATTATATATGCCAGAAGTATCAAGGTTTTTCGGTATCATCATTCGGATGTTTTATGATGAGCACAATCCACCACATTTTCATGCGGAATATTCTGGAAACAAAGCAGTGTTTGATTTCCAAGGAAATGTAATCAAAGGAAATTTATCATCAAGAACAGCAACTAAACTCGTGCGAGAGTGGATTGATCTACACACAACAGAACTTGAAGAAGATTGGAGACTTGCAAGAGAAAGCAAGGAAATTAGAAAAATTGAGCCGTTGACCTGAGGAAACTCATTATGTGGAATATGAATGATGTAATAAAAATTGATTATAAGGGTAAATATATTTACCACATCGCATTCGACAATGGGGTATCCGGTGACGTTGATTTTTCAAAATATATTGACAAAGGTCCAATATTTGCGCCCTTAAGAAATAAAGAGTTTTTTAAAAAAGCAATTATAGAAGGTGGAACGATATCCTGGCCAAATGGTGCAGATGTTGCCCCTGAAACACTGTATGAGAAAGTAAATTGCTAACAAGGCAAATTAACTCGGACAGTTTAAAGCGGCACTCCTCGTTCCTCGTCGCTCTGCTTTAAACTGCCGGTTATTTGCGACGTTATGTTTCCGTGGACACTGTAACTAATCCTAGTTCTTTCACAAATGGGATAAAGTCTTTGTCTGAAAACAAAAGCGGAATCTGATTTTCAATGCAAAATGAAGCGATAATCACATCGGTAGTACGCCTGATTGTAAATCCCTTTTTACGAAGTATCCGGTAGTTTTCTGCACATTTAATTACCATGCTGTGTCCGAACATTTCGTACTGATCTAGCGTGGATAATGTTGTCTTTGCGCGATTATATTCTTTATCAATCTTAAAACCCTGGAGTATTTCCAGGAAAATTAAATCTCCAAGGGCTACGGTGCCTTTGACAAGTGCAGTATCTAATGAACTTGTATATTCATTATCGTTACCATTCAAATAGTCAATCCAAACACTGGTATCAGCTAATATCACTAGCCGCCTCTCATTTCATTAAGGTCACCTTCCCAATGTAATTTACCTCTCAACGCTCGAATAGCTTGTTGTTTTTTGCGTGCAACAAGCAGCTTAAGCCCTTGTTCAACCGCTTCCTTCTTCGTGGTTAATCCTGTCGCCTTGAGGGCATCAGCCATTAATTTATCATCAATTACTATATTTGTTCTCATGAAGCACCTATGTGTATTTATTTATTAAACATACACACAGTATTGTCTAAAAAACATAACAAGTCAATCAAGCGGACGCCAAAAAGCGCCGCTCGTTCCCCGCTCTGCTTTTTGCTACCGGTGATTTACGACGTTAGCCATTCACGCCATGCTGATGCCAATCGGCACACATCTATGCTAAACTTCATGTTGCTATGAAGCCAATCAATTGGAATTCCACCAAGAATCAACAATTAATCGCAGAACGTGGCATTTCTTTTGAGGATGTTGTGTTCTATATGCAGCAGGGGCAGCTGCTGGATGATATCGAACACACGAATAGCGATAAATATCCAGAGCAGCGCGTATTTGTTATAAATGTAGATGGCTACGTGCATCTCGTGCCGTATGTCGAGGATAAAAAAGAGATATTTCTAAAAACTGTGATTCCTAGCAGAAAAGCTACGAAGCAATATCTTGGAGAAGAGCAATGAACGAATATAAACTTAGTGAAGAGGAAAAAGAAATCCTTGATGCTTTTGAGGCGGGTGAGCTTAAGTCCGTGCTTACTCCTAAGCGTAAAAAATATCTGCAATTGGTAGCAGAAGAAACCTTCAAAAAAGATAAGCGCATTAACATCAGGATTTCAAATCGTGACTTAGCGTTAC
>JADFMY010000083.1 GCA_022563685.1 Pseudomonadota bacterium
GTATTTTCGTAATAGCTCCGGCGTGTCTTTATCGGGGTCGAGGCTGATGAACAGTGCCACCACCCTTTCTAGTTCCTGCGCCTCGAGCTTCGAGAATACATTGGATAAAACAGCGAGGGTGGTTGGGCAAACATCGGGGCAGGATGTATATCCAAAGAATATTAAAACCACTTTGCCGCGTAACTGTTCGAGCGACACAGGGCCATCGAAGGAGTGCAGGGTGAAATCCCCGCCGTGACCGGATAATGCTTGCGTCGATAGTTCATCGGCCCTGACCATAGTTGTCAATGACGCCTGTAAAACCGTGGCGACCAAAATACTAGAAACCCATTTCTTCCAGCACATTGATCATGTCCTCTTCGATTCGAGTGGCGACTTGCATCAGCGGCTCTAAATTAAACAGGGCGGCAAATGCAGTTGGTTTCAGAAAATCGATATGAACGGCAGTTTCATTGAGCTTTTGATAAACAACAAACCGCACTGGCATGAAGACTCCTGCCCGCAAATCTGCAGAGATCAATTCACTACAACTGTTCAGGTTACAGGATTCGATAATTTTGTAATGCTTGAAGCCTATAGTCACATCGATACCTGCTTCGCGCCGGTCATAAATATTATCGATATGGCTTATTCGGGTAATGCGGTAATTGAATGCTTTTATCTCCGTGACCAGGTCGTCGAGCAGCCCCTCAAAGTTTTCTGTTTGATATTGCCTGCCAACGATATCCTGGTTAACGTTCACTGGTTAATCCGTTACTAAATATGCCTACTCAGGCCGCTTCAGAGTCTTGATATAGTTGACCACATCCCAGCGCTCATTTTCAGAAAGGATGACACCCCAGGGAGGCATTTCGTTTAGACCATTGGTAATAAACCAGTAGAGGTAGCCATCGGTGCTGGAATCGGTGTTATACCAGACCCAGAGTTGCCGAGGGAATGTAGTGATGCCGTGAGCTGCAGGTCCGTAGCCCCCGCCATTAAGCCCGTGACAGGTCGTACAGTAGTTCTCAAACAGTTTCTTGCCACGCCCGAGTGATGCATTTGAGGCGTCGATCGGATTGGATAATTCAGGAATATCGGGTGCGGCCGGACCGAGCATCGCCATGGCTTTATTTTCTTCCTCGGTATACGGAGCATTGATCATTGGCGGTCCCTTGTGGACCCGGAATTTATGCCCGGCCGGGTCTTCGATGGTAGCTATGGCCTGTTCTATGTCTTCTCTGGAAAGCTTCCCCGAATCAAACTCTATACTGAGCACGGGCCAGCCGCTGTCGGTATTTTTCAAATTCAGGTTTACCACCTTCACTTTAAGCTGACTTTCCAGTTCGGCAGTGAGTGCTTTCGGACTTGCCGGTGAGATCAGGCCCTCTATTTCAAACATTTCTACCGTGAGCGCGGCGAAGCTGCTGGTACTGGATAACAATGGAAGTAATAACACAAGCAATTTTATGGAAAACATTTTTTTCATAACTCTATCCAGTCTTTAACGAATTTAGTGAATAAGGCGATAATCACAGGAATCTCGGTAACCTGTGTCAGGCCGAGAATTTAATGTCTTTGGACACTTCCCAACGCTCACCGGCATTATTGATAAAAACCACCTTAACCGGTGCTTCCTTGACTGCCTTCAACTTGAAGGCAAACAATGGATTGTCCGCGATGGCCGCAGTCATGTTGAATCTGCTGACCAGTTCATCACCGTAATACACCAGCATGTTCCTGATAAAGCTGACCGGTATAGCACGATTGAATGTTGGGCTGGTCTCGGGGTCTACCTGGCCCAGCCCGGTAAACGATGGGTGCTCAAACCTGACTTTAACTTTAAAGACCTGGTCCTTCTTGATACGCCTCCCGACTCTCATTCGCGGTGGCTTGATATGGCTCGCCATTTTATTGCTCCTGTCTAAATTAATATTTGTTTAAAGAACCACCTGATGCGCCTGTTTCATGTGTTAGTTAACGGTATCCCTGCGCGGGGTTATTCTTGCATCCAGAGCTGCCTTAACGGGTGAATTGGCGCGGATATACTCAATCAATACTTCAGCGAAAACCTTGCCGGTATCTACCACATCGGTGGCGCCGAACAACGGGTTATTCTGAAACCGGGTATTCACCGATGCGATGGAATAAACCTTGTCGGCCAGGAAGGGCTGGCCGTCGGATGTAGTGATCGAAACAATTCTTTCACCTTGCACATTAGCCAGGTCATAAACGATGCTCAGTCCAGAAAAACGAATCATATCGCCACCGACTCTTGAGTAGGCGTCATCGTTGGTGACTGCATCGATTATATTCTCAAGCAGTATTTTGATTTGCTTGCCCGGCATATTGTAGGTAAAGACCTGGCCTCCCGTAGGAATGATATTGTAGATATCTTCTACGGTGATCGGACCCGGCATCAGGGTTGCGCCGTAACGCCAGGCCGGAAAAAGGCTGATGTCGGTCCCTTGCGTACTGCGCAATGCATCGGTAATCAAATTACCCAGTGTGCTTTGCCAGTAATCTCGACGGAAAAATATGCCTTCGCCCTGTCCGATTACTTCGCTTAGCATCTCCTCGTATGGGCGGTAAGCCTCATCCACCATTTTCTCGATCTCGGGGTCAGCAAGTACATAGTCCGAGTTGACTTTGACCAACTGATAATTGTAACTCTTAATTTTTTTGTTTTTGACTTCTACATCGAGGACCGATACAAATTCGGCGTGTGCACCTGCTTCATAAATGATGGTGTCATTCCAGATCACGGGCTCGTAAACCGCGTTGTGAGTATGCCCACTGATTAATATATCGATACCGTCGATTCGTTGGGCAAATTTCTGGTCGTAACCATAACCGCCGTGAGAGATAAACACGATCAGGTCCGGGCTCTCTTCTTCTCTGATTCGCTCTATCAGTTCCGTGGCTTCGCTTTCCTGGATGCCAAATTTCCACCACTTCGCAGCACCGACGATTGATGAGGTGAGCGCTGTCCAGGGATAGGTCATGCCTATTATCGCAACCCTGAGATTACCCACCTCCTTTATGGTGTACTGATCCAGTATGGGGTCGCCCCAGTCCTTATCCACGAGGTTATAGGCGACGACCGGAAAATCGGCCTGTTCTATCAGATCGAGTAAATGATCCTTGCTATAGAAATACTCCCAGTTACCGGGGACCATGGCGTCATAACCAATCTTATTCATGATCTTCACCATGGAGACACCTCTATCGAACACCGCTATCCCCGAACCGTGCCAGGTGTCGCCGCTATCAAGCAGCAGCGTTTTACCCGGTTTTTCCGAGCGGAACCTGTCGATTACGGTGGCAACATAAGCCATACCACCGGTCTTGCCTTCATACTCCGACTTTTTGGCGTAGTCGCCCTCAATCGACTGGGTTCCCCAGGGTTTCGGTTCATCCTGGTACCTGTAATAGATCGGACGCAGGTAGGCGTGAATATCGTTGGTACTGATGATGCGGATATTCTCGGATTCCGACGCTAATGCGGTCGTGGGCTGGTAAATACCAAAAACCAGTAACAGGGTAAGCAAGTGACCGGTAAAAGTATTACGGAAACTGGCGTATTTAACCATCGGCTCAGCAACCCCCAGCCGCAACTTTGGTGTCCCTACTCGCCGCCCACCTGCCGTGCTGGTTGCATTCGGCAATGGCCCAGACTGTGCTTTCACCACCGCTGAGGCGTATCTGAGTACCTATAAATGCCTCACCGTTAAGGGGTGAAAAGTAAAAATTCCCCTTGGTTTGTAACGGGTCGTTAAAGCTTATTATCTGTATGCTCTTGATGTAATGATCTTCATCCATCGGGTGGTCGAGCTCTATCTGTATGGGCGCCTGGCTGCCGTCTTCTACTACCGGCGGCAAGGTGATTTTGGGCAGATGAATTCGCTCCATATCGGTTAAATTGTTGGGATCGGCAGCAAAGTTGAACGCTTTGGCCTGTGCCAGCTGGAAAAACCCGGGGGCAAAGGTAAGCGGAACAGCCACGCCGCCAACCATGACGTAGCGCAGAAAATCTCGCCGAGAGTGATTACAAAGCATATTTGATTCTCCTGAATTTAGAGAAGTAGCTGACCTGCAACCGCGCAACGCGGTTGCAGGTTGTATCGAGATGGTTTTAGACATCAGTTCATTGCGTTTATGAGCGCTTCAGGTGTCGGAACCCATCGTACACCGTTGTTTTGTATGCCTGCTGCGATGTCTGTAGTAATTACATCCCATTCCATCGGGTCCGCAGCCGAGGTATCGATCAAGGTCGCGACGGTTTCCTTTTTGGTAGTGACCAACGCCCGAGTGCCCCCCGGATTAAAGGCGATATTGTGTGGCCCCAGGCCGGTGTTGATATTTTTAAGGGCAACGTCTTTCTGCGTATCGATCACGGTGACGACGTCCGACTTTCCAGACTCATTAGCAACCAGCCCGTAGCGCGTGTTGGCCGGGTTTAAATAGAGCCGGTTTGCATCGGGCCCGGTTTCGATCACTTTTATCACTTCCAGACTCTTCATGTCGATTACCGCAATGCTGTTGGCTTTTCGCAGCCCATTATAACACTTGGAGCTGTCGGGCAGGCAGGTGAAGTTACCGCCTCCACCAGGTACTTTTAATGTCTTGACTATATCGCCTGATTTAGTGTCGAAGATCACGATAGCGCCTTTGGCTGAGGCCAGGAAGTATTTACCGTCTGGAGTCATAGCGCCGGCTCGGCCGCCAGAGATAGGGATCATCTTGATCTCTTTGCGTGACTTGACATCCACGATCGATACACCCTTTGGTTCCTGCTGACAAGTGACGAAGACTTTCGAGTCATCGAGAGTAAACATCGCATCCCGTGCACCGTGGCAACTGAGTTTTATGGTTTGCAGCGGTCTTCTGGTCGCGGTGCTGAGAAAGGTCAGATAACCGTTCTCCTTGTCCAGGATATTGCCAACCACGGCCAGAGGCTGAGTGTAAGCGAAACCAACATGCAGGGGTGCAATCACGGTTTTGCCATCCATGCTTACCGGGAACTTGTCGACTACTTCCTGCGTAGTCAGGTCGATAGTCCAGAACTGGTCGGTTTCGTAGCGCTGCGAAGACCAGGCATAGCGAGCGCCGGGGAGTATCCAGATATGGTGGTTGCCAGTATCACCCATATCGATTTTCTTGATGGTTTCGGCTAGATCATAATCCACTACCGAAATAGATGGATGACCCTGGTTATCGATCAGGAAATAACCAGGCATGTCCTTGACCGCCGCCCAGTCCATGCGCACCGTATTTTGCGGATCAAGGAAAACCAGTGATTGATAGTCTTTACTGCTCATGCCTTCGGTTGGCGACCCGAACTTTTTACCGCCAGATACAGTGCTGCATCCAGACACCAGAATTATCATCAGCCCTGCTGTAACAAACATTGACCTGCTTTTCATGATATACCCCCACGAGTATTTAAATGGTTTTTATTTATATCTCCTTGAATATCTATTTACCAATCCTTTATCGGAACAGTAATTAATAAGGTGGTATCAGCAGCGATGATTCGTTTTGCCGTTACCACGCCACGACGAGTTTCTTCTTAACTTCGTTCCATACTACTACCAGATACCACAGTAACATGATTCCTAAAACCGTAATTATTGCCATTTTCCAGCCTACTATATCGGGTAAAAACACCGATTTTCCGAGCTTCATTAACCAGCCGCTGTCTTCCAGCCAGATTCTGAACAGAGAAGTGGACATGGCAAAAGCAGCTATCGCAACCCACAGCTTTATCTGACCCTCTCCGGCTCGCCACAGACACCCGGTAGCGCAACCGCCACTCAGGGACATGCCAATTCCAAAAATGATGCCGCCGACAAAACTACCAAACCAGAAACCAATCGATACAAAGGCGTTCGGGTCGCGCAGGTCTGTCCACTTCAAAATAGAGAACCCGATCACGCTGATTACCACCGCAAGTATCACTGCTTTGGTCATTTCGGTGTCCCCGGTCATGAATGGATCCCGGAAGGCGCGCACAAAACAAAAGCGCGTACGCTGCATCACAACCCCGAGAAACAGACCGAACAGCAGGAATCCGCCACGGGTTGGGTAGTCGAAACCATCGTAAATGAGTGCTAATCCAAGCACACCAGCCAGTACCAGTGCGCCTATAACAGGCTGATTATTCGTCCAGCCGGAAGGTTCACTCCTGGCCGCTGTTTTAGTCTGGCTTGTGCCGGGGAAATTAAGGAAATTCACCTCCAGGATGAGCAAACGCAGACCAATGTAGACGCCAATCATAAGGCCTAGCATCATCGCAACCCCCGCCATCGATAACGCACTGATAGCGCTAAAAAAACCGCCGATATTGCAGCCAAACGCCAAAGCCGCTCCTATGCCCATGAGCGTGCCACCAATCAGGCCCTTCAGGAGTTCGATGGGTGGAGCCCCCTGTATACGAAATTGCCGCGCCAGCAGGGCGGCGGCAAACGCGCCTGCAATCACGCCAAAATTCAACAGGGAAGTGGAGTAAAGGTGAGGCGGAATAATAATTTTGTCGACGATGTTCAGGGTATTGAATACCCATTCGCCCCAGTTTCTTACGCCATCTGCGGCGCTCCAGGGCTTGTCATAAGCGAACATCATGATATTGACGACGGCTAGTAGTATGCCGCCGGTCCAGGCCGGCCATTGCCTCCCAAACACCGAAGCGTGATCCGCAATCAAGGCGGCCTTGAAAGTTTGATTGTCTTTAGGCATTATTTTTTTATTGAGCAAATGTCCCCTATAGAATACTCGCTATTTGCCGGAGATATTTCAATCGACCATAAGGGATACAATCATGCGCAAATTTGGGATAGGTATCAGGATAATTTCTATTACCCTGTCTTCAACCTGGTTACTCCAGCGGCTCGCAATCGACATAGGTATCGTTGTAACAGGCACCCTGCACGATATCGGTTTTTAAATCGGCCGATATCAACGCGTTGACCGTTTGCCCGGTAGCGCTGGTTTTCAGCCAGGTACCCTTTGGGCTGTAAACGACGCCTGGCGCCACTGCATCGGTGATGCGTGCGAGTAACTCGACTTCACCCAGCGAATTCCAGAGCCTGATTTTCCGGCCGTCGTCAATACCTCTTTTAGCCGCGTCTTCGGGGTTGAGCTCCAGGATCTCGGTCGGTGCCGACGCCGCATCGCCGCCAAAGGTTGCATTGGTGCGTTTCGACGACGACGGCGAAATCAGCAGGAGGGGTAGATCACCCTCGACAGCATCGTAGCGCGGTATACCATATCCATACTCCTGCTCCAGTTCTTCGCTGAACAACTCGATCTTGCCCGAACGGGTAGCCGGCTTGACGGTATTGCACATCAGTACCGGTTCTTCGTTCCGGGTATTCATCAGCAATGCCCGGTCGGTGGGTAAACGACTGGGACGATAACCCTTCAAACGAGGGTCAGACGGGTCGACCGCAGCATCCATCAGTGCGTGATCGTCCTCTTTGAAGAGCTCTTCATCGAAACCGAAACGCGCTGCGAGGCGCCGGAATATCTCGGTATTCGGTAGCGAGTCACCCACCGGCGGGATCACCGGTTCCGCCCGTTGCAAATAGCTCTGGCCGTAGGAGGCATAGATATCATCGAACTCAAAATGTGAACAGGCGGGTAAGATGACATCGGCGTAGGCCATGCTGTCGGTCATCACTACATCGCAACCGACCACGAACAGGTCCTCGCGACTCAGTCCACGCCGTATCCGGTTTTGATCGGGATGCGTACATACCGGGTTATGGTTATAGATGAAAACAGCCTTGATCGGCGGGTCTAATTGTTGGTCGAGCAAATGTCGGCCGACGTCGACTATATTGAGCGTGCGGGTGCCCGGCGGCGCAAGATCCGGTCTTTGCAATTTTGCTTCCGTGAGCGGGAAGGCGAGGCCGGGTTTGGCAAAGATTCCAGCTCCGAGAAGACCCAATTGGCCGGTCAGGGCGTTCAGGCTCATAATCGCGCGCAGGGCCGACCCGCCACTGTGGCCACGTTCGATACCATTACCGACCGAAAGTGCAAGTTTTTTGGCCGTCGCATAATGGGTCGCCAGGCGGTCGAATTGTTCGGCGTCGATTTCACAGATCTGTAGTACGTCGGCGATCGAGTATTGACGTGCCTGCTGCATGAACCGATCAAAATCCTGTACCCAGGTATCGATGAATGCCTGATCGAATGCGTTTCGCCGCTCCAGTTCGGCGGCGAGCGCCAGCGCCAGAACTACATCGGTTCCTGGTTTGATTTGTAGATACAGGTGCGCCTGCTCGGCGATTCGAGTGCGTTTCGGATCGACCACGATGAGTGTTGCGCCGTTTTCGCGCGCGGACTTGATTACCCGTGCGAGGTGCAGATTGGATACCGTGACATTATTACCCCAGACCGCGACTACATCTGCAAGCCTTAGCTGTTCGGGCGGCATACCGGGCGCATTTCCGAACAGACTGGTGTAAGCACGACCGCGCACGCCACCGCATAGCGGCTCACGATCAAGTAAGGATGCACCGAGTCGGTGGAAAAAACGTAGATCCATCGAACCGCCGGAAATCAGTCCATGCGGCCCGGCGTAGTTGAGAGGTAATACCGATTGTGGGCCAAACTGCTCGATAGCGTTGCTGAAACCCTGGTAAACCAGATCCAGTGCCTGATTCCAGCTAATCGGTTCGAATTGACCGCTGCCACGCTCACCGGTTCGACGCAAGGGCTGGTGCAGGCGGTATTCACCGTGCACAAATGCCGGATAGTATTTCGCGACCTTTACGCAACCAACACCCGAAGTGTAGGGGTTGGTACGCGACCCGCGTACCTTGACGACACGGTTATCGGCAACCTCAACCGAAAGGCTACAGGTGTCGGGGCAGTCCAGCGGCCATACCGAAGGTTTGATCATAGGTTCTAAACGCGCATTCATGGCATTCGTCCTCTGTAGGTTGCGGATGAGTAATGCTGGTCTATTCAACCCTGGCCTGTTTGCTACCGTCACTGAGGGTAATTTCGATTTCGTCTCCTGTCGATAGCTGGTTTACCGAGCTTACCAGTTGCTCGCCCTTGCGGATCGTGGCAAAACCGCGTGACAGGGTTTTCAGTGGGCTTAAAGTATCCAGCGATTTGGCCTGTATTGCGAACTGGTGCCCGGCCGCTAGCAGGGACTGTTTTATAGCATTGATAGTGTTACTACGTAAGTGGATCAGATATTCCTGCTGTTGCCTGATCTTGCGCAGTGGGCTCGATTGCTGGATGGTCGAATGACATAGCTGCAGGCGATGCCGGTCGGCGCCAATGTGCATGCGCGCTCGATCGAGCAGGTTGTCATAGGCGTATTTCAGGCGCATCTTTAACGCCTCGAACTGGCGAGAGGGATGCTGCCCCTTCAATCTTTTTTGTATCTGCCGAAGACCTTCGCTGTCATGCGTCAGGCGCTGCAAAACGAGAGAGGTCATGCGGTTTATTCGGGCATCGATTGTTTGCATCATTTCGAATCGATCCGGGGTCACCGTTTCGGCTGCTACCGACGGGGTAGGGGTACGCAAATCTGCGGTGAAATCGGCAATGGTGAAATCGATCTCATGGCCGATACCAGTCACCACTGGTATTGGATAAGCGGCGATCACGCGCGCCAGCGCTTCGTCGTTAAAACACCATAAGTCCTCCAGTGAGCCGCCGCCACGTACCATTAAAATGACATCGCACCCGCCCTCTCGCCTGGCACTTTGCAGAGCTTCGATCAACTGAGCGGCTGCCCCTTCTCCCTGAACCATGGTTGGGAAAATCAACACCGGAATGTGCGGTGCCCTTCGCCTTATCACGCTTAAAACATCTCGAATTGCGGCACCGGTCGGCGAAGTGATAATACCGATCTTTTTCGGTTGTGATGGAATCGGTTGTTTTAATTCGTCACGGAACAGGCCTTCCTTGTCGAGCCGGTTTTTTAGCTGTTCGTAACGGCGCATCAATTCCCCGATACCGGCATCTTCGAGGTGGTCGACTAGCAGTTGATACTCGCCACGAGCCTCGTACAAAGTGACCTGAGCCCTGAGCAATACGTGTTGGCCGTTTTCCGGTACAAATCCGACCCGGCTGTTACGGCCTTTAAACATTGCGGCGCGGCATTGGGCGCGCTCGTCCTTGAGGGTGAAGTACCAGTGGCCGGAAGACGGGCAGACAAAATTGGAAATTTCACCTTCGATCCAAAGCGTCCCGATCCCTTTTGAAAGCAGGGTTTTCACTTCGAAATTCAGTGCGGAAACGGTCCAGACCGTGTCGGAACTGGGGGGCTGTGCTTGCATAGAAGAGTCGATAACAGGGCAATAATTCCCCTCTATTCTATACTAGTGCTCTGTCATTATCACATTGATAGAGCACCCGCTTACTGGAAGTTCTTAATCGTAAATGCTGAAGTAGAGAAACAGTAAGAAATGATCTGAAAATTTGCATCCAGACGCTTAATCAGGCTTACCCTCGCTTATGCAATACCCTATAATCGCGCTTTGATCGACGCCCCCGGAGCCTCTATGCGAATTAGCCAGGAAGCACTGACCTTTGATGACGTTTTACTGGTGCCTGCCAGATCCGAAGTCCTGCCCAACGATGCCATTCTCAAGACCCGACTGACACGAGGTATCGAGCTCAATATTCCGCTAATTTCAGCCGCGATGGATACCGTGACCGAATCATGGCTGGCGATAGCGATAGCGCAGGAAGGCGGCCTTGGCATCGTGCACAAGAATCTGTCGATCGGCGAACAGGCGAAACAGGTAGCCAAGGTAAAAAAGTATGAAAGCGGGGTGATCAAGGATCCTATTACCATCAGTGCAGATACGTCGGTGCGCGATGTGATCGAGTTGACGCAAAGCAAGAAAATATCCGGTCTCCCCGTGATTGGCGCCGACGGACTGGTGGGGCTGGTGACCAAGCGGGATTTGCGTTTCGAAACCAATCTGGATCAGCCGGTGTCTTCGATTATGACCGATCGTGACCGCCTCGTGACAGTGGGCGAAGGCGCCGAAAAAGACGAGGTGATTGAATTACTGCACCGCCACCGTATCGAACGCCTGCTGGTGGTCGACGACAGGGGTGAATTAAAGGGCATGATAACGGTCAAGGATATTACCAAGGCCAGCGTATATCCGCTCGCCTGCAAGGATGATCAGGACAGGCTGCTTGTGGGTGCCGCTGTAGGCACCGGTGGAGACACGGGGGAGCGCGTTGAAGCCCTGGTTGGAGCCGAGGTCGATGTAATCGTGGTAGACACCGCGCACGGCCATTCGCAGAGCGTACTCGAGCGCGTGGCCTGGATTAAGCAACACTATCCACAGATACAGGTCATTGGCGGTAATATCGCCACCGCTGCGGCCGCGAAGGATCTGGTTGAAGCCGGGGTCGACGCGGTCAAGGTTGGAATTGGCCCGGGATCCATTTGTACCACGCGTATCGTCGCTGGTGTCGGCGTTCCGCAAATCTCAGCGATCAGCAATGTTGCCGAAGCTTTAACCGATACCGATATCCCCCTGATTGCCGATGGTGGCATTCGTTTCTCCGGTGATATTGCCAAGGCCCTGGTAGCGGGCGCGCACTCGGTCATGATTGGCAGCATGTTTGCCGGAACCGAAGAAGCGCCGGGAGAAGTCGAGTTGTTTCAGGGGCGGTCTTACAAGACTTATCGGGGCATGGGGTCTATCGCGGCGATGCAAAAGGGTTCCAGCGATCGTTACTTTCAGGCAGACAGTGTGGATGAAAAACTGGTTCCCGAAGGTATCGAAGGAAGGGTTCCCTTCAAGGGACCTTTGTCTAGCACCATTCATCAGTTGCTCGGCGGTGTGCGCTCGAGTATGGGTTACGTCGGGTGCAAGACCATCGACGAAATGCGAACCCGCCCTGAATTTGTACAGGTCACCAGCGCCGGTATGAGCGAATCGCATGTACACGATGTAACGATTACCAAGGAGGCCCCGAACTACCAGGTGTAGGCGGGCTTCTTGATTGGTAAGCAATTCAAATTAATAAAACTACCCCGATATGAACCTGCACGACGATAGAATCCTGATTCTGGATTTTGGATCGCAGTATACCCAGCTGATCGCGCGGCGGGTACGCGAGGCGGGGGTCTATTGCGAGATTTATCCCTGGGATGCAGAACCGTCGCAGATCAGTAAATTTGGCGCCAGGGGTATCATTTTATCGGGCGGTCCCGAATCAACCCTGGAAGCGAATACACCCCGGGCGCCCTCTGAGATTTTTGATCTCGGTGTACCCATTCTCGGTATCTGCTACGGTATGCAAACCCTTGCCAGACAGCTCGGTGGCGAGGTAGAAAACGTCGGCAAGAGTGAATTCGGGTTTGCCAGTGTGCGTGCCCGGGGCCACACTGACCTATTGCGCGATATTCAGGATAAAGAAAATGCCGAGGGCCATGGCCTGCTCGATGTATGGATGTCTCACGGTGATCGGGTCGCGCAAATGCCTCCCGGATTTAAATTGATGGCGAGCACTGAAAGTGCTCCAATCGCAGCCATGGCCGATGAACAAAAACGGATTTACGGCCTGCAATTTCACCCCGAAGTCACCCACACGCGTCAGGGTGTCGCCATTTATAGCCGGTTTTTACACGAAATATGTGGTTGTGGGTCGGCCTGGACGCCTGCCAATATTATCGATTCTACCATTACTGAAACACGCGCTAAAGTCGGTTCGGACCATGTGATCCTGGG
>JADFMY010000084.1 GCA_022563685.1 Pseudomonadota bacterium
GAAATTCGGCATTGCCAGGCCGAGGTAGCTGACGAAACGCAGGCTGTTGTTCAGTAGGGCATTTCTCGATGTGGCCGCGATGATTCCAACCGGAATCGCTATGGCGTAGGCAAGCAACAGGGATGACAGGCAAATCCACAGGCTCAACCAGAATTTGTCACCCAGTAGCCGGGCGATATTGACCCGCAGGATACAACTATCGCCAAAATCCCCCTGGAAGGCATTAACAATCCAGTTTGCCCAGCGCGTAATATAGGGCTTGTCCAGCCCAAGGCGGACGCGTTCGGCTTCGATATCCGCGACCGATATCCCGCCACCCTGAGTGTCTTTGAAGGCAAGGTAGCGCTCTGCGCAGTCACCGGGCACCATTTCCATCAGGCTGAAAACGATAAACGAAACCATCACCAGTGTGAGGACCGCCAATGACGCGCGCGTGGCCGCGAAACGAGCAAATTGATGCATTAGATCTCTCTATGCCCCCTACCGATGCTTACTGTGAGCTAATCGCCCCAAAGGAATCTTGGTTATGATTGGCCGCAGGCAATCAGCATTGCCTGCGGCCCAGGTTACTAGCAAATCGGAACTATTCGTCCAGGAACCACTGCATGCCCCGGTACGGATACGTACGATAGTATTCGTAAGAGTGCGTTTTGAATGTTTGGAAGTTTTTCAGCGCGTTGCGATGGTAGATCGGTGCCGGTGCCTGAACGACGCCGATGAACAGAAGGTTACCTACCATGTTCTCGACCATCCGCGCACCGAGTGCATCGGATTCAGCCGTACCTACCGGCGCCGACTGGAACGCGTTGATGTCTGCGATCAGCTGTTTCACATAGTCCGGCGGCTCGACACCGCTTGCACCGTTTGAATCTATCCATTCGGCCCACAGCATACCTGTACGGATACCGAAGTAGTCACTAAAAGGCGGCACCCACAACTCGTTGTTACCGAGTACGATCGCCAACGGCTGGCTTTTACGCCATATGGTCACATCGAGCTGGTTCGACGATTGCGCGGAGCGGAACTCGTCCGGCGTTACTTCCTTGACCGTGGTCTGGATGCCTACGTTAGCCCAGTGCAGGCCGACGAGTTCGACCACCGGTCCGGGAATACCCTGGGTGGTAAATTGCAGGTTCAGAACAATCTTGTCGCCATTTGGGAGTTCGCGGAAGCCATCGCCGTCGGTGTCTTTCATGCCGACCTTATCCAGCAGAGAATTGGCCAGTTTCGGGTCGAACTGGGCATAGTGCTGCTTCCATTTATCTTCGACAAAGTCGGGTGGCGGTGAGAAACCAATATACTGTTTCCCTTCACCCATGCCAAAGTAGGCAGTTTCATTGATTTCCTGACGATTGATCGCGACCGACATCGCCTGGCGGAAGCGCAGGTCACCGAAGACTTTGCGTTTTTCCAGATCGGCAGAGGTCACATTGAACGCGAAGGTCGATAGCGTGATCTCAGGACGCAGATCGATCGTATAGTCGCCTTTCTCCTGGTTTTCCAGCAACAGCGGCGCAGAAGCCAACTGCAGCGATTGCTCTTTATAGTCCACTTCGGCATTGACCAGCTTCAGGATACGGACCTCGTTCTCGTTGATGTAAATCTCGTCCTGCTCACTGATGTACGGTAGTTGGTTGCCGGCAGTATCGACCATGTGAAAATACGGGTTTGCCACCAGGTGGCGGCCGTCGGTGGTATCCGCGATGGTGATGTGAGACTCGAGTGTCGGCACAACATCCGCTGGCAGGTTTTTAACCTTGTCCGGGCTTCTTAGCAGTGGTGACGGTGTGTCCGTCCAGTCCGAGTTACCGAAATAGTTCGACAGAACCTCCAGACCGTTTTCGAACCCGGCCGCCTTCGCCATCTTATCTGCATCCGGGTTAAGTTTCGGATCCCATTTGCCCAGGAAGTGCCTGGGCTGGAAGCCTTGTGCGAAAGAGGTTGCAAAGTGGGCAATCAGGCCCGGCTTCGGAGCCGGCAGGTTGAAGCGCACAGTTTGCGGATCGAGAACATCAACCGTCATCCGTTCACCACCCACCAGAACATAATCTTTCGCTTTTTTGATTATATCCGGGTTAAGCGCAATATTGTCGTACCAGTATTTCACATCTTCAGCGGTAAATGGTGCGCCATCCGACCACTTGTGACCCTTGCGCAGGAAGAAAGTCAGCTGAGTGAAATCGCTATTCCACTTCCAGTCCTTGGCGATGTTCGGTACAACGGTCTGAAGATCGTCCGAATAACGCACCAGGTTCACGTGTCGCACTGACAGGAAGTCTGATGTGCCGGCTTCCGTCGCGTTCGACAGCACATCGAATGTGCCACCGTATTTTCCGATCTCATTGTAGGGCGCTACCACGAGTGGCTCCTCGGGAATACGCTCGGCAAGCGGCGGCAGCTTGGGGTTGCCGCGAATGCGGCCGTTCAGAGCGGCGGCGTCGGGGTTGGAAGAAAATGTCAGTGTGCACTTGGCCAGAGACTGAAACTCTGAAAGTTCATACTGTTGCGGATACTTTCCGGCCGCGACTCCTTTCGAGTCGGCTACCGTTACTGCCGGGCAAGCTGCAGCCAGTGCTTCGCTGGTGATGCCGAGCTGCAGCACCATGAGCGCCACTCCGGCGTACACTGAGAGCCCAAATTTCATAGATTTCACAAATTTCATTATAGTTATCCTCATATATTCTCTATTGAGATAGTTTTTTTTATCGTGCAGTCTTAAAGACACTGCGGGGGCAACCACGGTATAACGTGCGCGCCCAAGTTGCAAGCCTGGCGGAGTACACTACGCCACCCCACTGGAAAAACACCTATAAAATACACACGCTAAGGGGTATAGGAAGCCTAAACCTTATCCCTGAACTGTTGGTCTCAAAGCCTGTATTTCGCCTGCATATTCACTGAAGCCGATTTGCCGGCGCATCGACCCAGCTAAACCGTTTAATTCGTTAAATTGTTACTCGATATCGGCGATGACCCGGTGTAGAATTCCGGCGTTATTCGGTAACTGACTAGATCGAAGGGAGCCAGCCATGGGCACACCGATGAACGTCCTGTTTATCACGGCAGATCAGTGGCGTGGAGACTGCCTGTCTTCAGTGGGGCACCCGTGCCTGCAAACCCCCAATCTTGATCGGCTGGCAGCCGATGGGGTGCTATTCGGACAGCATTTTGCCCAGGCGACGCCCTGTGGCCCGAGTCGCGCGAGCCTCTACACCGGCACCTATCTACAAAACCACCGCTCGGTGATCAACGGTACGCCACTCGATGCCCGTCTTACCAACGTCGCACTGGAGGCCCGCAAGGCCGGCTACGATCCGGTATTGTTTGGTTACACGGATATAAGCGCCGATCCTCGACACTGTAGAAGCAATGATCCCGCGCTGCGAACCTCTGGGGGCGTACTACCCGGTATGACGCCGGTGATACACGTCGACGACGATGTCTTGCCGTGGCTTGCCGATCTGAAGGCCAAAGGGTATACGGTGCCCGAGGGGTTTCTCGGGGTGTTCAAGCCCAGGGATGTCGGCGCGAAAGCCGGGCATCGCGGCCTCACATTCGCGCCCGCGCAGTACACCGTGGAAGATAGCTACACAGCTTTCCTCACCGACGAGGTCATCAAGTACCTCTCGGTGCGCAAGGAAAGGCCGTGGTTTGTGCACCTGTCTTACCTGACCCCGCACCCGCCGTTCGTCGCGCCTGAGCCGTACCACGACATGTACGATCCGGCCGACGTACCCAGGCCTGTGCGCGCCGCCACGGTGGAGATCGAAGCCAGTCAGCACCCGTATTTAGACTACTATCTGCACCACCAGAGAGGCTGGGGCCTGCGCTACGATCACGACTCGAAAAACAATCTCAAACTCGATGACCAGGACGTGTTGCAAGCACGGGCCACCTACTATGGGATGATGAGTGAGGTGGATGCCCACATCGGTCGCCTGCTAGACTTTCTCAAAGAGGTGGGCGCCTATGAAAATACCCTGGTGGTGTTTACCTCCGACCATGGTGAGCAACTCGGCGACCACTGGCAGTTTTCCAAGTTCGCCTATTTCGATCAATCTTTCCACATTCCGCTCATCGTTCGCGATCCACGGCCGGGGGCGAAGCGCGCCCGGGGCCAGCAAGTGGACGCGTTCACCGAGAGTGTGGACGTCATGCCCACCATCCTGGAATGCCTGGGAGTCGACATACCGAGCCAATGCGATGGTGAGCCGCTGACACCTTTCTGCCACGGTGAGACACCCACCAACTGGCGCAAAGAGGCGCATTGGGGGTTCGACTTCCGCAACTTCAACGATAGCGACGGCAACACCATCTTTGGGCTAAAACCGGATCAATGCTCGGTCAACGTAATCCGCGACAGGCATTTCAAGTATGTGCACTTCACGGCGCTGCCACCGCTGCTCTTTGACCTCGAGCGAGACCCCGACGAGCTCCGCAATCTGGTGGATCAACCGGAGTACCAGGGTCTGGTGTTGGAGTACGCGCAGAAGATGCTGAGTTGGCGCATGAATCACGACGAACGCGTGCTGGCCAATATAAAGCTCACCCCCGAGGGCGTGGTGGAGCGCAAAATGCCGCGACGATAATCGGTCGAGGACACGGAGATTGACCGCACAGCAGGGCTTATGGGCACGCGCAACGGTTTTATCGAAACCATAGGCAATACGCCGCTCATTCGTTTGAAAGCAGCGTCCGAGGCAACCGGTTGCGAGATCCTCGGCAAGGCCGAGTTCATGAATCCAGGCGGTTCCGTCAAAGACCGCGCCGCATGGTGGATGATTCGTGAGGCCGAGAAAAATGGCACGCTGCAGCCGGGAGGGACAGTCGTCGAAGGTACTGCTGGAAACACCGGCATCGGCATCGCCCATATCTGTAACGCACGCGGCTACTCCTGTGTCATCTACATGCCAGACAACCAGTCACCGGAGAAGGTCGAGATTCTTGAGACGCTGGGGGCGGAGGTGCGCGTCGTGCCCACGGTGCCATACAAGGACGAGATGAACTACCAAAAGCAGGCAGGTCGCTACGCCCAATCGCACGAAGGCGTCGTGTGGGTAAACCAGTTCGACAATACCGCCAATCGGCTCGCCCACTACGAGTCGACCGGACCCGAGATTTGGGAACAGACCGAAGGTACGGTGGACGTTTTCGCCTGTGCCGTCGGCACCGGCGGAACAATCGCTGGCGTGTCGAAATACCTCAAGCAACAAAGGGCGGACATCCAGGTGGTGCTGTTGGACTGCATGGGCAGCGCGCTCTACAACTTCGTGACGACGGGCGAGGCGGTCATGAGCGAGGGGCCGTCGATCACTGAGGGGATCGGCAACAGCCGCGTTACAGACAACCTGGCCGGCACCGAGGTCGACTGGGCGTTGCAGGTGTCCGATCAGGACATGGTCGCCATGGTCTATCGATTGCTGCGCGAAGAGGGTTGGTTCTTTGGCGCGAGTACGGGTATCAACGTCTGCGGCGCAGTCGAAGTAGCGAAGAAACTCGGCCCGGGCCACACCGTGGTGACGATGCTTTGCGACGGCGGCGGCAAGTATCAGTCGCGGCTGTTCAACGAGGAATGGCTGGCTGAACAGGGCCTGCACGTCAGCCAGGTCCGATCACGCTTGGAACCCGTCTCCCCACTTACCTTGAGCTGACCACGACATTAATTGAAGATAGTAATATAGAAAATAAATCCCTATCTTCGACCAGCTACTGTCCATCAGTGGGCCCCTTATATTGGTACCGACTTACTACGCCTATACCTCCAAAATCAAGTTCACCTGGTACGCCTATGGGCATTATTTCTTTTGCTTCGCTTAATATATAAACCATAGTACTATTCTCGCCGTGCTTGACCATCGGAAAAGTCATGTCAAATGTAATCAGGTTAAATTAATCCTTTTGGGGAGGAAATCAAAATGACAAAGAACAAATCAATTCACATATCACAAATTGCCACGAAGGGAATTTCGCGCAGAACCATCCTCAAGGGAGCTGCTGTTGCTGGCGGTGTCGCGGCACTGCCGTTTAGCATTAGCCGCTCCCTGGCCTCATCGGGTGAAGTCAATGTGTTTGCCTGGGGCGATTACATCCAGCCAAACATCATCGAGGCCTTTGAAAAGAAAACCGGCATCAAGATCAATCTTTCGACCTACGGCTCGAACGAAGAAGTCCAGAGCAAGCTTCGCGCTGCTGGTGGCAAGGGCTTTGATCTGATCTTCCCGTCCGTTGATACCCGTCCTGAATATGACGATGGTAATCTGCTTCAGGTCATTGATGAAAGCCGCCTCAAGGTTGACCAGATTGACTCTTCTATCTGGCGAAGCTCCATTAAGCTAGGTGCCGCCAGACGCGGCAAGCGCTATTTGATACCGTTCAACTGGGGTACGGAAGGTATCACCTACGACAGCTCTGTCCACAACTTCAAGCCAGGCGAATTATCTTATGGCGATATGTGGGTTGACGGTCTGGAAGGCAAGGTTGCCGCACGCCAGAAATCCATAGTCATGACCCTGGCGATTTATCTTGATAGTATCGGCAAGGTTTCGTCAAACCGCGGCATGGATATATATAAAAGTGAAGCCGATATGCGCCGTGTCATGGATGGTTGCCTGAAATTCCTGAAACCCTACAGGAAAAACATCGGTGCCTTCTGGAACAATGCGACAGAAGCGACTTCGGCCTTTACCGACGCCGGTTGCACCATTGGTCAGACCTGGGATACCACCGGTATCAAACTGCACATCGATGTGGACAAGAAGTGGATCTACACAGCACCCAAGGAAGGTGCTCTTGCATGGATGGATACTATGGGTATCCCGTCTGGCGCTACGAATATTGAACAGACCTATGAGTTCATCAACTTCCTGATGACGCCGGAAATTGGCGCCATGTTTGCCAATAATACCGGTTACAACACGGCGGCTGTTGGTTCTGCACGTTATCTTTCCGAAGCCAACAAGGCTGCATTTAAAATCGCTTACCCTGAGGGCGCAATTGCAAATATGTGGTGGTGGCCTATGAACACACCCTGGTTCAATAGCGTTCGTCAGGAGTACGTGGAAATGATTACGGCTCTCTAGGGGACCTCTGAATAATTCATCCATGAATTCTCAGAGGACGACAAACGAAAAATGTGATTTTCATTTGTCTCACAAAATCAATGCCTTAGCGGCATCGATTTTGGCAGCACATGACCCACAAGGATGTGGGAAATGCAGGTTTTGCAGGAGCAAAAACTTGCCCATGTACTACGGGAAGGCCTGAATAAATCAGACCTTCCCTAAGCTAATAAAACAAGTGCGGAGCCATTTCCATATTTATGGAGATGGCTCCGTCATTTTCTCGCGTTGATCGAGAAAGTTGTATACCTGTGTCTTTTTGTTTGGGGTTTCTGACTCATGCGCGGAATGGATATAGAACTAAAAAACGTGTCGATGAAATTTGGAGATTTCACGGCCGTCCATCCAACCGACCTGCACGTTAAAGCGGGTGAGTTTTTCTCAATTTTAGGACCTTCAGGATGTGGCAAAACCACGATCCTGCGAATGATTTCCGGTTTCCTGCACCCCACTACGGGCGGCATCAAAATAGGCGGCGAAGAGATGACCGGGGTCGGGCCGCACAAGAGACCGACAGCCCTGATTTTCCAGAACCTCGCTCTTTTTCCGCTGATGACGGTTTGGGAAAATGTTGCCTTTGGCCTTGAAATGCGCGGCTGGGAAAAGACCAGGCGTCGAGAAAAGGCTTTTGAACTTCTTGATCTGGTCGCTCTCGGAGATCAGGGCGACAAAATACCGGACGAATTGTCGGGTGGTCAGCGCCAGCGTGTTGCCGTTGCAAGGGCCCTGGCCGTTGAGCCAGCCGTACTGCTGCTCGATGAACCACTTTCATCCCTGGACTTGAAGTTGCGCCAACATATGCGCTCGGAACTTCGTGATATTCAGCGCAAAACCGGTGTTACCTTTATTTATATTACCCACGACCAGGGCGAAGCCCTGACCATGTCAGATCGTATTGCTGTGATGAAGGCTGGGGTTATCGAGCAGGTCGATACAACGGACAGGGTTTACGATGCTCCGGCGACGGCTTTTGCTGCAACCTTTGTCGGTGCAAACAATGTGTTTCGTGGAAAGGTGACTTCCCTGGATGCCGACATGGCCGTGGTTGAAACTAAATACGGCGCGCTGCGGGCCAGGAACCCACAAAATCAGGCCGTCGGAAACAAGGTCGTTTTATTTGTTCGCCCTGAAAAGATGCAGGTGCTGAGCGCAGTCGACGGCGAAGAGAACTCGATTGCCGTGGAATTCGAACGGCGCGACCTGGAAGGCCCGTTTGTTAATTTATTCTTCCGCCGTGGAGATGATGTTTTCTCGGCTCATTTGGTCAATGCCGGGGACGTGGCTCACGACCCGTCCGGGCAGAAGGGTCTTTGTTTTGCTCCGGAAGACGGCATGATCCTGCCTGTGGGGGATCTTGCCGATGAATAGGCTGCTGCGCTCATTCGGCCCGCATCTGACAAGCCTGATCCTGCTGCTTTCGGGTGTTTGGGTCATAGGCCTGATTATCGGGCCGCAATTGATCATGGTCGAGCAGTCATTCTGGCACATCGACCGAGGTGGCGATGCCGTCGTGATTACAGTGCAAATCGACGTTCACTATAACGATATTGATGTGCTTGCGTTTGACAAAATGGACGCAGAAGCCCTCGCTCCATCACCGGAGCGCGATGCTAAAATCGCCGAAATTGATGCCACCATTGCCGAGAAGCGGATCATAATCGCGGAGCTGGAAACGCGTGAGGTTAAACCGGAAAAAGTTTACTCTCTGCGAAACTACACCCTTATGGGTGGCAGTCATTTAGCCATATTTTTAAAGACCATTCTGGCTTCCGTTGCGGTTACGTTGATCGCGTTTGTCGTCTGTTATCCTATGGCCTATATCGTCGCAAAACTGGCAACGCCGAACAGGGCGGCGATAATTATGCTTGGGTTGATCATTCCCTATGCAATCAACGAACTGTTGCGTATTTTTGCGTGGTTGATGATCCTGAACTATAACGGCGTGGTAAACTTTTTGCTGGGTCTGATCGGGGTCGAGCCCATAGCGTTTCTGGAAAGTGGCACGGGCGTCTTTATTGCCATGGTTTACGCCTATATTCTTTTCATGGTGTTTCCCATTTACAATACGATCGAGACACTCGATACATCCCAAATCGAGGCAGCTCGTGATTTGGGCGCGCCGACCTGGCAAATTCATCGCAGGATTGTCCTGCCTCATGCCAAGCCTGGCATCGCCGTTGGCTGCATCATGACCTTCATGCTCTCGGCCGGGTCTTATGCCGTACCTTACATTATGACCCGAGGCACGGCTGAACCCTGGTTCACCCAGTTGATCTACAATAAATTCTTTGAATCGCTTAACTGGAACACCGGTTCAGCCTATGCCTTCACGCTGTTGGTTGCCTGTTTGATTTTCGTTTTCCTGATGATGCGAATGTTCAAGGTCGGCATTAAAGATATCGCGAAATGAGCAGGGTATCACAAACGGCTTTCGGACAGGGCAGCCGGATTGTTCTTAACCTGTACATGGTGATTTTTTTCTCCTATATGTTTCTGCCATTGATTTTGATGGTCGCAGCAGGGTTTAACGATTTCGACACACCATCCGTAACCGTGTGGCGTGGCTTTACACTGAAGTGGTTCGGTGTTCTGGCTCAAGATACCCGTATGTGGAGCGGATTGGTCAATTCTTTTATTATCGCCGTTGCGGTTATCGCCGTGTCGCTGCCGCTTGGTCTTGCCGGAGCTTTATTGGTTGCGCGACTGGATTCACGATATAACACTTTGATCTACGGTGTCATGGTGTCGCCGCTGCTGATGCCGGGGATCATTCTGGGTATTTCTACCTTGATTTTCTGGCGGGAGATAGGTGTCTCCGGCGGCCTGTTTACAGCCGCTATTGCCCAGGCCTCGTATATATCGTCCTATACCATGCTGATGTTTATGGCCCGGCTGGAACGTCAGGATATCACCCTCGAAGAAGCAGCCCAGGATTTAGGTGCAAGCCATATCCAGGTCTTCAAACGTATAACCTTGCCATTCCTCAAGCCGACGATCCTGACTGCTAGCGTGATTGCCTTTCTTCAATCTTTTGAAAACTACAACACCACGATTTTTTCCATCGGCGCTTCTCATACCCTGGTGACGGAAATCGGTTCGCGCATGCGCTTTGGCCTCACCCCGGCAGTGAATGTCATCGGGATTATTTTTGTGGTTATAACGATTGTTTGTGCCGCCTTGTATGTGACCTTCCGTAAACGGGAGAAGGTACAGGAGGCGGCCGCTTAAGGATAATTGCCGCATGAGCAGGTCAAAAACATTATGAAATTCCCATCGTTTCCCACCAGAAATTATTCAATATGCGTCTATAATTGATTGCGGTCATGGAGTCAGGGCTGAACTGCGCCTATAATAATCGCCTTATTGCTGTTGGCCTCAGGGCTGTATCTTTTAATTTGGGAATTCAATATGGAACTGATTTGTCCGGCAGGTAATCTGCCGTCATTAAAGGCGGCCGTTGATAGCGGTGCCGATGCCGTCTATATCGGATTCCAGGACGATACCAATGCGCGTCATTTTGCCGGCCTGAACTTTAATCACAAACGGGCCGCCGAGGGCGTCGCCTATGCGCACCGGCGTGGCACGAAGGTCTTTGTCGCGATTAATACCTTTCCGCAGGTTAGCGGCTTTGAACGCTGGCAACAGGCGGTGGACAGGGCCGCCGGACTGGGGGTGGACGCACTGATACTGGCCGATATTGGCTTGCTCGATTATGCCTCGGAACACTGGCCTGATTTACGTCTTCACCTGTCGGTGCAGGCATCTGCGACCAACCCGGCATCACTGCGTTTTTACTATGATAATTTCGCTATCCAGCGTGCGGTGCTGCCGCGGGTCTTATCGGTTAAACAGGTCGAGCAAGTGATCAAGGACAGCCCGGTCGAAATTGAAGTGTTTGGCTTCGGCAGCCTGTGTGTGATGGTCGAAGGGCGTTGCCTGCTGTCGTCCTATGCCACCGGGCAATCACCCAATACCTTCGGTGCCTGTTCACCAGCCAGTGCAGTTCGCTGGAAGGAAACACCCCGTGGTCTGGAATCGCGGCTTAACGGTGTATTGATCGATCGCTATGGAGACGGTGAAAATGCCGGCTACCCGACCTTGTGTAAAGGGCGCTTTCAGGTACAAAACAAAACCGGATATGCCATCGAGGAGCCAACCAGTCTGAATACGCTGTCACTGTTGCCGGAATTGATGCGTATTGGTGTCATTGCCCTGAAAGTAGAAGGCCGACAGCGCAGCCCTACGTACGTCAAACAGGTAACCCGGGTTCTGCGTGCCGCGATTGATGCCGCGAAACACGACCCGGAAAGATTCACACCTGAGGCTGAATGGATGGACGCGCTACAGAAGGTTTCCGAGGGAGCACAGTCAACACTGGGGGCCTATGCGAGGCCATGGCAATAATATGAACTGTGTGCCGCAACTAGCTCTTGGACCAATCCTCTACTATTGGTCGAAAGAACAAGTCGATGATTTCTACCAGCGCGTTGCCGATACCGCCGTCGATATCGTTTACCTGGGTGAAACCATCTGTTCCAAACGCCGAATTATGCGTACCCGCGACTGGATCCGTATCGGAGAGCAATTACAGGCGCAGGGTAAAACGGTCATTCTATCCACCCTGACACTGCTGGAGGCGGCATCCGAACTCAGCGCACTGAAAAGACTTTGTGTGGAAAGCCCGTTTTTGATCGAGGCCAATGATATCGCCGCCGTGCAGATCCTGAAGGAACTTGGCAAACCTTTCGTTACCGGCCCGTCGGTCAATATCTACAATAGCCGTACGTTGCAAAAGCTCAGCGAAAACGGCCTGCTTCGCTGGACGCTGCCGGTCGAGCTTTCAGCAACCGAGCTGGCTGAATTCCAGCAGCATCGGCCTGACAATGTCGAGACGGAGGTGTTTGCGTGGGGACGATTGCCGTTGGCCTATTCAGCCCGTTGTTTTACCGCACGCGCCGAAAACCTGCAAAAGGATGATTGCCAGTTTTGTTGTCTTGAATATCCAGATGGATTATTGCTGTCAACAAGAGAAGACGAAGCGTTCCTGTGTATTAACGGTATTCAGATACAGTCAGCGCGAACGATGAATCTGCTTGGCGAAATTGATCGTTTAATCGACCTGGGTGTCGACGTATTACGCATCAGTCCGCAATCTCGGAATACCATGGATATTATTGAGCGCTTCAAGGCAGTATTGAGCGAGCCGCAGTCTCCAAAACGATTCGATGCCGAGCTGGAAGGCTGGACGCCAACCACGGTATGTAACGGCTACTGGAACGGAGATGCCGGGATGGAGCAATTATTTTAAGCTCTTCGGAAAAATTAATGAGCCGGTAGGTTGGGGTTCGTTACATGGATGTAACTTATAGTTACTCCGTTCCATTATAAGTTGTTTTCCTTTTCACTTTTAGATTGGAACATGCCTCTGCTGACTACGAATATGCATGTGCTAGACAG
>JADFMY010000085.1:0-8146 GCA_022563685.1 Pseudomonadota bacterium
CGCTTCATCGACTTTAAAATCCGTTTGCTGGAGTGCTGAAATGGAATGTCCAGGTAGGGTAGTATCAAGCCATCAGCCATCAACGGAATAACATCGTCGACATGTGGGTAAGGATAAACATAGTGTAATCGCACCCAGACACCGAGTTGACCTAGTGCTTGGGCGAGGTCGAGAAAACGGGTTTGTAAGGGCTGTCCCTGCCAGAAGCAGGTCCTATATTTGAGATCTACGCCATAGGCGCTGGTATCCTGCGAGATAACCAGAATTTCCTTTACCCCAGCCGCTACCAGGTTTTCGGCTTCCTGCATGACCTGGTGGATGGGACGGCATACGAGATCCCCGCGAAACGAGGGAATAATGCAAAAACTACAGCGATGATTACAACCCTCTGAAATTTTCAAATAGGCATAGTGCTGTGGTGTCAGCTTGATTCCATGCTTTGGAATAAGGTCGAAAAATGGATCGTGCGGCGCAGGCAGATGCTGATGAACGGCCTGCATTACCTCGTCTTTCGCGTGCGGGCCGGTCACCGCGAGTAATTCTGGAAAGCGGGCGGTAATCAGGTCTGATTTGGCACCCAGACAGCCGGTGACAATCACCTTGCCGTTTTCGTGCAGGGCTTCGTCGATGGTTTCTAGAGATTCCTGAACCGCCGAGTCGATAAAGCCGCAGGTATTGATAATCACCATATCGGCTTCATCAAAGCTCGAAACTATATCGTAACCTTCGGCCCTGAGTTGGGTGATCAGCTGCTCTGAATCAACCGTTGCTTTCGGGCAACCCAGGCTGACGAAACCGATTTTTTGTGTCGCTTTTGACATGACAGGGCTATTTTTCTAATAATACGGGAAGAAAAAACTCACTCACCAACAAAGGTTTGCGATCAATGGTGAACAAGGATCGTCTTCCCCAGATTTGCTCGCAGTGCCGGGCGCTGCCAGACAAGGCTATTTCGAACAGCGGATCTTTCTTCGTCACGCTGGCGAAATGCCGTTGTTCCCTGTGCAGGTGGGGATTTGCAAACAGGTATGCGCCCAGCGGGCGTACACCCAGATAACGCAGTCTCTGGTGTTTGCCTTTGAGTGTTTTTAGCGGAATGAGTGAGCGCGCGTAAACACAGACCCTGTCCCCACAGAGTAGCTGTACCTGGCGCAGCAGTACTTTTTGTCGCGGAGAAATTTGTAATAACCTGGATTCTTCGATTTCTGCTCTAACCCAGTACTGGCTTAGTACGCGAACCGAAAACTTGCCAGGGCAAAAATCCATCAACCGTTTGGTGAGCGAACCCTGATCGTCCAGCCACGAGCGCACCTTAGGGTCGAGTTTTCTGGCAGACAAATCGGTAGGTCTGAACCAGTAGGAAGCACGTGGGTGTTTCAAGGAAATCTCAGCGGCAAAAAAGTGAAGGCATTATCCTCGAATTCCCGAGGCGGCGCAAAATGAAAGGCATGTGGCTGGAGGAATTAGGCCAGACATGATTTAATTGGAATTAGCCAGAGGGAAGATAAACCCATGAAAATAACCCAGCCGACATTAATTCTTTTTTACGCCCTTTTGGGACTGTCTTTTTCGGGCAGTGCTGAAATACAGGACCAGGGTCTGAATTCGATATTGTTGATCATGGACAAGGCAATCAGTGCAATTACCAGCAAACCCGAAAGCGCAGATGATGAAGACCCGGAAGCTGCAATTGCTACGCTCGAGACCGCGAACGCTGCGGTGGTCAACCTGTCCAGGACCCTCGGAACCCTCAGCTATTCGAGGCTGCAATGTGGCGAAGCCGGTGTGTTGAGTGAGTTTACCCAGCGCGTGCAGCAGATGCCGGAGCAAAGTCGTGACCCGATGCGCGATGCATTCCAGGAAGGTTTTGACAAGAGTAAGAATGAAACAAAGCTGCTATCCGAAGACGAGTGCAAACGCCTGACCCAGTCACGAATTCGCACTGAAAAAGTCGAAGAACCGAATGTGGAACAGGAACTGAAACCTGCAGAGCTTAAAAAACAGGAAGTCGTTGAAGAAAAACCCGATGAAACCCCGAAACTAAGATTCCTGCGTATCGCCGAAATAAGCGGACAACTCGCATTCAAATCCAATATATGCCGGAAAGAAAAGGTTTTTACGCGAGACTATAATGAATTCATCGAAAATGTACCGGAAGAGTACCTTGAAGAAGTTAAAACGGCCTACTGGAAGGGCTATAAGCATGGTAAGCGGTTGAATAAGAATTTGACCGAGGATCAGTGTTAAGCCGCCCTTGCACCGACAATCTCATACTTGCTGACGTAAATACTTCTTAATCGCATGCGCCATAGCAGTAAATCCAAAACATGCGGTAACACCCACAAAAGACCCAATGCCAGTCGCGCAGTCGAGCGTGGTTCGCTCGCTCTGGGCCAATTTGGCGAATCCAACCTCACCATTGGGTGCCGGATAGACGGGCTGTTCGGTAGAGAAAACGCAATCGATCGCAAACCGGCGTTTCGGATTTCGGCTGTAGCCGATCTGGTGGCGTAGACTGGAACGCAATTTCGCCAGCAAGGGGTCGTTGAAGGTCCGGGTTAAATCACCGACTTCGATTTTGGTCGGGTCGGTCAGGCCACCGGCACCGCCGGTGGAAACAAAGCGAATCTTGTTTCGCCGGCAGTGGTGTACCAACGAAACTTTATGTTGCACATGGTCGATAGCATCGATTACATAATCGTATTGGTGGAAATTAAATTTCCCCAGGCTGCCGCGCGTTACCAGATCGTCTATCGCCAGGCAGGTGCAGTCCGGGTTAATCTGTAGTATTCGCTTCCTGAGCACTTCCACCTTGCTATTGTCTAAGGTGTCGACCAGCGTGTGAATCTGGCGGTTGGTGTTTCCGATATCGATATCGTCGTGATCGATCAGGGTGATTTTACCGATGCCTGAACGCGCTGCAGCCTCGGCCGCCCAGGAACCAACGCCACCGATACCGACGATGCAAAAATGCGCGCGTTGCAACCGATCGAGCGCGGCCTTTCCGAATACCCGTGTGAGTCCTTCAAATCGATTGTAATAGTCTGTGCCTGGCATGGAGGTATAAAAAATTTTTTAACCCGGCCAGTGTATTGGGCTACACTCGAACTGTCATTACAATATACGCCTTACAATTCAGGACTGCGAATGAACACTGCCTGCCTTTTCACCATCTCGGCCCCTTCCGGCGCGGGTAAAACTAGTCTCGTAAGAGCCTTACTGGACAAAAAGTCGGAATCCCTGGCCGTCAGTGTTTCGCATGCGACGAGAAGCATACGTCCCGGAGAAACCGATGGCGTCGATTATCATTTTGTGCGCCCGGACACCTTCGAGCAAATGGTCAGCAACGACGAATTTCTCGAACATGCCTGGGTATTCGACCACCACTATGGGACCGCGCGATCGCCGGTGGAAGGTTTGCTCGGTAGTGGCAAGCACGTCATCCTGGAAATCGACTGGCAGGGAGCGCGGCAGGTCAAGCAAAAGAGGCCCGACACGGTTTGCATCTGTATTTTACCGCCTTCGAGAGAGGTGCTGGAACAGCGCCTGATCGGCCGGGCCACCGACGACAGGCATACAATCGAGCGGCGCATGCTCGCTGCCGATCGTGAAATGTCGCACTATAATGATGCCGAGTACCTGGTAATTAACGAGAATTTCGATCAGGCATTATATGACCTGGAATGCATTATCCACGCGCAGGGGATGACTCGAGATCGTCAAATATCGAAAAATCAGGCATTAGTCCACTCAATTCCCGAAGAAATGGAATAGAAAGAGTCTAATTTATCAGAGAACCCTTTCGATTTGCCTGCGTTTTAGTTATTATTACGCCCCTTTTTTTGACCCGCCCATCCAGGAGCTGATGCATGGCACGTATAACCGTTGAAGACTGCCTCGAACACGTCGATAATCGATTCGATCTGGTTTTGCTGGCTGCACGCCGGGCGAGACAAATTGCCCAGGGCGCCGACCCGCTGGTGCCAGCAGAAAATGACAAGCCTACTGTCATCGCTTTACGTGAAATTGCCGCAAATCTAATTTCTGACACAGGCATGGATGAAATGGAAGCGAAGCACGAGTTGGAGAAAATTGCCTCCGACGATGACTTGATCCGCCAGATCGCGCAGGCCAGTCTGGCGGCGGACCAGCGCTAATCCCGCGCGCGTCTAATCGCGCCACCGATCAATCCCGCATTGACTAAGGCTGGTAACAGCCTTAGTCGGCATTTCTAGCCCTAACGAATATTAGCCAAATGTGATATAACGGTCTGGTATGTATTATATTGTTTATCAACCAGACACCGGGGTTAGCAAACCATCATGTCGAGGGCGGAAAACGCCAATTTATTTGAAGTAGTCGCTGACAGGCAGCCGTTCAACCAGGACGAGACGCAAATCAACGAACTGTGTACCGAACTGGCAGAGTATCTTAATGCCGGTCAGGTCGAAGAAGTTTATCGAGCCTATCTGCTCGGTGCGCAGGCACACGAAGGTCAGAGTCGGCTTTCCGGCGAACCCTATATCAGTCACCCGGTTGCGGTGGCCCGGATACTGAGTGAAATGCGCATGGACGCCAATAGTATAATTGCGGCGATCCTGCACGATGTGATCGAAGATACGCCTACCCTGAAAGAACAGCTGGCCGAGCAATTTGGCGACGAAGTCGCCGAACTGGTCGACGGGGTCAGTAAGCTGACCAAGATTGACTTTCGCACCAAAGCAGAGGCCCAGGCCGAAAATTTTCGCAAGATGATGCTGGCGATGGTGAAAGACATCCGCGTCATTATCATAAAACTCGCCGACCGTCTGCACAATATGCGCACTCTTGATGCGATGCGGCCCGACAAACGACGGCGCATCGCGCGCGAAACCATGGATATTTACGCGCCAATCGCCAACCGGCTCGGCATTTTCAAAATGCGTCACGAGCTGCTCGATTTATCGATCAAGAGCGCCTATCCGATGCGCTATCGAGCGCTCGAAAGTGCCTGCAAAGAAGTGGTGGGTTACCGCAAGGAAATATTCAACACTATCGAGGCTGCGATTCGAGCGCGACTGAAGGAAGGTAATATCAACGCGGTGGTGAAGTACCGGCAAAAAAACATTCACAGTATTTACCGTAAAATGAAGGAGAAAAAGCTCAGCTTCAAGGAGCTAACCGATGTTTTCGGGGTGCGTATCATGACCGAGTCAATCGACGACTGTTACCGCGTACTCGGAGTAATGCATAATCTTTACAAACCGTTGCCAGGCAGGTTCAAGGATTACCTCGCAATTCCAAAGACCAACGGTTACCAGTCGCTGCACAGTAGCCTGTTTGGGCCGCACGGGGTTGCCATCGAAGTTCAAATTCGAACCGAGGAAATGGACCATTTCGCTGAATCCGGTATTGCTGCCCACTGGCTTTACAAGGAAGGCGAAAACAGCTCGACGACAGCCCAGCCCCGTGCTCTTGAATGGCTGAAAAGCCTGCTTGAAATGCAGCAAAAATCGGGCAGTTCGCAGGAGTTCCTGGAGAGCGTCAAGGTCGATCTGTTTCCTGACGAAATTTACGTGTTTACGCCAAAAGGCGATATTAAAAAAATGCCCCGCGGTTCCACGGTGGTCGATTTTGCTTACGCGGTACACACCGATGTGGGTAATAACTGTGTTGCGGCTCGTATCGATAACCGCATGTCGCCGTTAAGCAGCCGACTATATAATAGTCAAACCATCGAAATAATCTGTTCTGACGCGAGCCGTCCACATCCAAGCTGGCTCGATTTCGTAACCACCGCCAAGGCGCGTACCAATATCCGCCATTTCCTCAAGTCGTTGCAAAAAACGGAAGCCGTTTCACTCGGTCAACGGTTGTTACAACAGTCGGTCAATCTTGTGGTCGGGCGCGATGAAGCTATCACCAGGGAAAAAATCGACAAGGTGCTGAAACAATACCAGATGGCCGACCATCAGGAACTGTTGGCCGAAATTGGTCTCGGGAATCGTAATTCCAGCCTCGTTGCCAAGGCGATGTATGAAATCGAGGGAGACGCCACGGCTTATGATGACACTGGCAAGCCGCTTGCAATCAAAGGCACCGAGGGCATGGTGGTATCGTTTGCCAAATGCTGTCGGCCGGTACCCGGTGATGCGATCGTTGGTTTCATGTCGGCGGGTAAGGGTATCGTGGTGCACCAGCAAACCTGTCGCAATATCAGCGAGACAGACCGCGAAAATCGTAAATTGTCAGTGCAGTGGTCTGAACATGTTGAAGGTGAATTCCTGGCCTTCATGCGGGTACAGGTTGCGAATCAACGCGGTGTGCTGGCTAATCTGGCTGCGACTATTGCCGACATGGCATCCAATATCGAACACGTTAACCTGACCGAAAAAGATGGTCGAATTTCCACAATCGAATTTGTCATCACGGTTAAAGACCGAACTCACCTTGCTCGAATAATGAAGAAGCTGCGTAGCCTGCAAGTGGTCAATCGTATCTGGCGCAAGTAAACTGCTTTTGCTCGGTGGCAGTTTTGTCGCATAATCTAAGGAACCGCTGATCTATTCGTGAACTCGCATCTTGAAGCCAAAATCCGACGCTTTTTCGTTGTTAATCTTCGCAAGACCCAAAGCAATCGCTTTGCTCATGGGGCCAGCTTTAGCTAGCTATTACGTGCGATTAACGCCTAAAATCGACGAATTTCGATCTCCAATCTGCTTCGTCCAGAATAAATCAGAGGTTCCTAATTTTTCAGCACCTGTACGAGGTAATCATGGTAAAGGCTAGCATTCAGACCAATAATGCACCGGCGGCAATAGGTACTTACTCACAAGCGGTCAAGGTCGATAGCACGGTCTATCTGTCAGGTCAAATCCCACTCGACCCGGCGACGATGGAAATTGTCGGCGGCGGCATCGAGGCGCAGATTACCCGGGTTTTTGATAATTTGAATGCTGTGGCCAAAGCATCGGGAGGGAGTCTCAAGGATGTTGTTAAATTGAATATATTTCTCACCGATATGAGCAATTTTCCAGCCCTCAACGAAATTATGGCGAAGTACTTTACTGAGCCCTATCCGGCGCGCGCCGCTATCGGCGTGGCTGCGTTACCGAAAGCAGCGCAGGTCGAAATGGATGCGGTGTTGGTACTCGAGTAAAACCTGTATCCCCACAGAATGGAAGACTGGTCTGCTCAGGGGGTACGTTATCTAAAGGGCGTCGGCCCCAGGATCGCAGAGAAGTTACAAAAACTGGGTATACAAACCCAGCGCGACCTGTTGTTTCACCTGCCCCTGCGCTACGAAGACCGTACCTGCATTACCGCGATAGGCTCGCTTCAGGCGGGCAGTAAAAGCCTGGTTCAGGCCGAAGTGCTGCAGGCGAGTACCCACTTCCGCCGCCAGGGGCGCTCGCGCCGGGCGCTGGTGGCAAAGCTCGCGGATCCTAGCGGCTTGCTGACAGTTCGATTGTTTTATTTTAGCGCGCGCCAACAGGAACAGTTACAAAAAGGCGCCTGGCTGCGCTGCTTCGGCGAAGTACGCAGTGCAATGGGCGACATGGAAATGGTGCATCCTGAAATCGAAGTCATCGATATCGATAATCCACCTCCAATGACTCAAACCCTGACCCCGATTTATCCGACCACGGAAGGATTGCATCAGCTATCGATTGGCAAGATTATTCGACAGGTGATTGAAAAACTGCACACCTATGGAATGCCAGAGACCATGCCACCCTCCTGGCTCGAAAAATACCATTTTCCCGGCTTCGAATCAGCCATGATACATTTGCACCGACCGCAAGACCAAAGCGACAGCGAGCGCATAGCGAGCCGAAGTCATCCGGCACAGTATCGATTTGTGGTCGAAGAATTAACCGCGCATCGTCTTGCTCTGCTGGAACGCAGGGCAAAAATTAGAGTGCAGAAAAATCCCGCGATACGAACAGGCGGTAGCCTGCAGGATGCCCTGAAGTGCGCTTTGCCGTTTGAGCTGACCAGAGCGCAGCAACGCGTTGTGGCGGAACTGATGCGGGACTTCGAGTTGGCCAAACCGATGATGCGCCTGCTCCAGGGGGATGTCGGTTCGGGCAAAACCATCGTCGCCGCACTGGCATGCGTACCCGTAGTGGAATCGGGTTATCAGTGTGCGCTGATGGCGCCAACC
>JADFMY010000085.1:8156-12556 GCA_022563685.1 Pseudomonadota bacterium
GAAGGCGGGTTGGCGCCGCTGGATGTGAAGCTAGTCTGCCTGATGGGTGCGGACAAGGGCAAAAAACGTGCGCAGAAGCTCGCTGCGATCGCATCTGGCGCGGCGCATGTAGTGGTCGGAACGCACGCCCTGTTTCAGGCAAGTGTAAAATTTAGCGCCCTCGGTTTTATTATTATTGACGAACAGCACCGCTTTGGCGTTGACCAGCGTCTGGCCTTACAGAAAAAGGCTTCGAAGCAGGAAATGCCGCACCAGTTAATCATGACGGCAACACCGATTCCACGAACCCTTGCTATGTCGATATATGCCGACCTCGACTATTCACAAATCGACGAACTGCCTCCTGGACGCAAACCGGTCACCACGTCGATTGTCTCCGAGCAAAAACGCGCGAAATTAATCGATTCGGTGGCGAGGTCCTGCTCCGAGGGTGGACAGGCATACTGGGTTTGCACCTTGATCGAAGAATCGGAGGCGCTGCAATGTGAGGCGGCAGAGAAAACATTTGCATTGTTGCAGCAACAGTTACCGAGTGTGTCCATTGCGCTGGTACACGGACGTATGAAAGCGGACGAAAAAGAAGCAGTAATTCAGGCATTCAAGCGTGCGGAAACCGATATTCTGGTGGCGACCACGGTGATCGAAGTGGGTGTCGATGTGCCCAATGCGAGTATCATGGTTATCGAAAATCCGGAACGTCTGGGCCTGTCTCAAATACACCAGTTACGCGGGCGGGTCGGGCGGGGGGTGCGCGAAAGTTTTTGTATACTGCTGGTAAAAAGCGACCTGTCCGCTCCGGTAAAAAAGCGCCTGGAGATAATTCGTAGTCACCAGGATGGATTTCTCATAGCGCAAAAAGACCTTGAGCTACGCGGTGCCGGTGAAGTGCTGGGAACGCGGCAATCCGGTGAGGCCAGTTTCAAGATAGCCGATTTGTTACGCGATCAAAAGTGGTTTGCGCAGGTGGATGAGCTGGCAAAGCTGATGCAAAAAAATGAGTATGCCGGTATTCGTGGTGAACTGTTACGAAACTGGATTGGGCATAAACAGGGGTATACAGAAGTTGGCTAGGAAAAAAATAGTCCTTCCCCAGATTCGTCATTCCCGCGAAAGCGGGAATCTATTAAGATAGAAATACCATGAACCAGTGCGACCCAAAAGCCGAGCCTCTGATAGCCTACGATGAAGCCCTGAAAAGCATGGTCGAGCGCGTAACACCGACTACAAAGATTGTATCCCGCCCACTGTTGCAGGCACTCGGCGAGGTGCTGGCACAGGATCAACGTTCCTCCATCGATGTTCCACCGGCAGATAATTCGGCGATGGATGGTTACGCGCTGAATATCGGCGCTCTTGCCGCTTCGGGCGATACGGTGCTACCCGTGTCGCAACGAATTGCGGCGGGTGAAGCCGGAACGACCTTAGCCTCTGGCACGGCGGTGAGAATATTCACCGGCGCACCCATTCCGTCCGGTGCGGACGCGGTTATTATGCAGGAACAGGTCAAGCTGGTAGACGATACAATCCATTTTGCACACAAGCCAGCGAGCGGCGAGAATATCCGTCTGGCCGGTAACGACATTAGACGTGGTGACACGATACTAAGCAAAGGCTGTCGCTTGCGTTCACAGGAGCTCGGCATTGCTGCCTCGATCGGGCTGCAAACATTGCCGGTATTCGATAAAATTCGCGTGGGCATTTTTTTTACCGGCGCCGAACTGGTCGAACCTGGCCAGGATCTGGGCCCGGGCAAGATTTACGATTCCAACCGCTATACACTGCACGGACTACTGCAGTCGATGGGCTGTGAAATCGTCGATTGCGGACTGGTCGGCGATACCCTGGAGGCGACCAAAGCAGCGATGATCGATGCATCGCAAAAGGCCGATCTGGTGGTTACCTGTGGTGGCGTATCGGTAGGTGAAGAAGATCACGTGCGTATTGCGATCGAGCAGCTCGGCGACCTGCATTTATGGCGTCTTAGAATCAAACCGGGCAAACCCCTCGCTTTCGGCAATATTAACCAGACGCCTTTCGTCGGCTTGCCCGGTAATCCGGTTTCAGTTTTCGCGACCTTTATGCTGATTGTCTGCCCGCTGATAAAAATCATGCAGGGCAGGCCATGGGTACAGCCTGAAGCGACCCCGGTAGTTGCCGGGTTTGACTGGCCGAAGCCAGATAGCCGTCGGGAATTTCTACGCGCCCGGCTTGAGTATAATGATGATAATAAACTGGTTGCCCGTATTCATCCCAACCAGGATTCTGGCGTTCTCACCTCGACAGTGTGGGCGCAGGGCTTTGTCGATATCGCCGAAGGTCAGACGGTTAGTGCTGGTGATCGAGTGGATTATTGGTCGTTCGAGCAGATTTTAAGCTGAGAGTTACCGGCTATGATAATAAAAGTACAGGAACAGGATTTTGATATCGCCGAGGTCAATCGACGGCTCCTCGCCGGGCGCAGCGATGTCGGTGCGATTTCCAGCTTTATTGGCCTGGTGCGCGACCTGCCGCAGAGTCGCCTGCAGAGCATGACGCTCGAACACTATCCGGGCATGACCGAGAAATCGCTGCAAAAAATCGTTGAAAGTGCGAGCCGGCGTTGGGAAATACTAGACTGTGCGATCATTCATCGGGTTGGCGAATTGAAACCAGCAGATCAGATCGTTCTGGTCAGCGTTCTGTCGGCACACCGAAAGGCGGCTTTTAGCGCCTGTGAATTTATTATGGACTATCTCAAAACCGATGCGCCCTTCTGGAAAAAGGAAACCGACGACGAGGGCGAACATTGGGTAGATTCAAAGGAGAGCGATACCGATGCCAGGAAGCAATGGTAGTCGCTGGGCGTAACGAGGGTGCGGAAAACCGCACCCCGGGTGCCGCAAAAAAACCCAATAATTTTTGGTTTGAAGCTTCCCGGTGATCAGTTTGGCTGTTAATTCCTGTTACAATCGCGGCTTGTTTGAGTAAGTGCCTGTTTCGAGTACGATGGACGTTTCCCACCTGTTAGATTCTCTCAATGACCGCCAGCGCGAAGCTGTCAGCGCAGAATCCGGACATATTCTGGTGCTGGCTGGTGCGGGCAGCGGCAAAACCAGGGTTTTGACCCATCGGATTGCCTGGGTATGCGAAGTCGGTGGCTTATCACCGTTAAGCCTGCTTGCTGTTACCTTCACCAATAAGGCGGCGAGTGAAATGCGTGCCCGGGTCGAAGACTTACTCGGAATTTCCGCGGCAGCGATGTGGGTCGGAACCTTTCACGGGCTTGCACACCGCATATTACGGGCCCACTGGGAGGCGGCCAGGCTACCGCAAACCTTTCAAATTCTGGACAGCGACGATCAGCTACGCACGCTCAAGCGGGTAATCCGGCAACTTGGCCTCGACGAAACTAGCTGGCCCGCCAAGCAGGCACAAGGGTTCATCAATCACCAAAAAGACGAAGGCTTACGACCCGCGCATATAGATCCGGGAAACGACCCTGTCCAGCAACAATTACTCGCAATCTACCGATTGTACGAAACCTTTTGTGCGCGGGCCGGCGTGGTCGATTTTGCCGAGTTATTGCTGCGTACACTGGAACTAATCCGCGATAATGACGATATACGTGGGCATTACCAACGCCGATTCCAGCATATCCTGGTGGATGAATTTCAGGATACCAATGCGATTCAATACGCCTGGTTAAGGTTGATGGCGGGTGGCGAAACGCCGACATTCGTCGTCGGTGACGACGATCAGTCGATTTACGGCTGGCGCGGTGCGCGTATCGAGAATATGCACCATTTCGAAAAGGATTTTGCCGGTGCTCGAATTATTCGCCTGGAGCAAAATTACCGGTCCACGGGCATTATTCTGAAGGCGGCAAACGCGCTGATCGATAATAACCGCGGACGTCTGGGCAAAAAACTATGGACCCAGAGCGATGATGGTGAGCCTATTATGTTTTATTGCGCCTACAACGAAAGGGACGAAGCGCGTTTTGTCATCGATCGAATCCAGAACTGGGTCGACCAGGGGCGCAAGCGTAACGAAGTGGCAGTGTTGTATCGCTCTAACGTACAGTCGCGCCAGTTTGAAGAGATCCTGGTGGCCCGCGGAATGCCTTATCGTGTGTATGGGGGAATGCGTTTTTTCGAGCGTGCCGAAATCAAGGATGCTCTGGCTTACCTGCGAATACTCACCAACTCGATGGCTGATCATGCGTTTGACCGAACCGTGAATCATCCTCCGCGCGGGATTGGGCAAAAAACCATCGAACTGATACGCGAACAGGCAAACAAACAGTCCCAGTCACTTTGGAGTGCGGCAATCGCTCTGCTCGAAAGCAGGCAACTGACCGCTCGTGCCCAGACTGCGCTACAGGCTTATATCGACCTGATTAGGGGGATGCAGAGCAATTT
>JADFMY010000173.1 GCA_022563685.1 Pseudomonadota bacterium
CCCCGATGGCCGAGGTGATATGATCGTAACCGGGCGCAATATCGGTCACGAGCGGACCGAGGGTATAAAAAGGCGCCTCCTTGCAGGCCTCAAGCTGCTTTTCCATATTCACCTTGATCTGGTGAATGGGCACATGGCCGGGGCCTTCGACCATCACCTGCACATCATGTTTCCAGGCAATGTCGGTGAGCTCACCCAGGGTTGCAAGCTCGGCAAATTGCGCCTCGTCATTGGCATCAGCAATGCAGCCGGGGCGAAGGCCATCGCCCAAGGAGAATGCCACATCATAGGCGGCCATGAGCTCGCAAATGGCTTCGAAATTGGTGTAGAGGAAACTTTCCTTGTGGTGCGCCAGGCACCATTTGGCCATGATCGAGCCGCCGCGGCTGACGATGCCGGTGACCCGCTTGGCGGTCATCGGGATGAACGGCAGCCGCACGCCGGCATGGATGGTGAAGTAGTCCACCCCCTGGCGGGCCTGGTGCTCGATCTCGCGGAGGATATCGTCGGGGGTGAGTACCGATACCGATTCGGCACCTTCGATCGCAAAAGCATGTCGACGCCCAATACCATCTCGTCGCCAGCTTGAACCCGTAGCAATGAGCACATGTGGTATTTCGAGATCGAGTATATCTTCAGGCGAAAGCCTGTTATCGAGATAAATTTGTACCTTAGGTTGGCGCGCCAGCTGGGATTCCCGGTAATCACGCACCCGTGCGTAGCTTGCCATCCCCGGCAATTGACTTTCTAGCGCAACCCGACCTCCGAGCACCTCGGTCGCTTCAGCCAGTGTCACAACGTAACCGCGATTGGCCAGCTGCATGGCGCATTCCATACCGGCGGGCCCCGCACCTACAACCAATACCGGATCGTCGCTAGCGGCACTGTGAATCGTTTCCGGATGCCAGTCGCGTTTCCATTCCTCGCCCTGGGTTGGATTTTGCGTACAGCGAATTGGAGCGGCCAACATATCCTGCGCCACACATATATTACAGCCGATACATTCGCGGATATCGTCGAATCGCCCTTCCTCAATTTTTCGCGGTAAGAACGGGTCGGCAATCGAAGGCCGCGCCGCGCCGATTAAATCCATAACGCCGCGTTTGATCTGCGACACCATCGCATCCGCCGAAGTAAATCGACCGACTCCTACCACCGGCTTACTGGTCAGGGTTTTAACAAATGCCGTATATTGTTCCTGGAAACCCTCCATCGGCTCAAAGCGTGCAGAGGCAGAATCATTATCCCAGCCACTAACATTCACATCCCAAAGGTCTGGCAGTTCGGCCAGCATTCCGACTATGTCTCGCCCTTCGCATTCAGCCCGTAGACCGTCCGAGCCACGCAACTCGTCGACCGCAAGGCGCAGTGCTATCGCGCATTGATCGCCTACCGCTTCGCGTACATCGATCAATACTTCACGGAGAAGGCGAACGCGATTTTCGAGCGATCCACCATACTCATCCGTGCGCTGATTATATTGCGGCTTGAGAAAATGTTGCAATATGCTCATATCATGTCCAGCGTACACATAGACGATATCATAGCCCGCCTTTTTGGACCGTCTGGCCGCATCGACGTGCCACCGGCGCAAGTTTCGTATATCGCTACGAGTCATGGCCCGAGCCTGCACCGGATTATTACCATGCACTACTATGGTGCTGGGAGACATCGGTGCAATGCGGCTGTAATGATTCGACACATGGCTCGCAGTGTAAGCCAGTTCGATTCCGGCGAGTGATCCAAATTCGTGTACGGCGTCGGTCATCAACCGATGGGCCGGGATATCCCGGTCATCCCACAATCGTCCTTCGACCCAGGGCGTTACTTCGGCGCTGGGATGAATTTCCACCTCTTGCGTACAAACCACACCCCATCCACCTTCGGCCTTGACCCGCCGATTTGCAGCTTCGGCTCGCGGTCGTCCGTGTCCGAGCGTATTGCAATGCGGTACCTGGTAAAACCGGTTTTTAGTGGTGACCGGACCGATTTGGAGCGGTTCGAATAAAATATCATACTTTGGATCCCGACTCATTTCAGCTTCCCATATTTATTACGAAACGATCGCGCGCCAGTTCTTCTGTGGTCTGCTGCTGTTGGCCTAGTTCACGCGCCAGTTTATGCCCATCGTAAACCGCCGAAGCAATCATTCCCGGAGCCTTGCAATCGCCCACTCGATTCAGGCTGATACCGCCACTGGCTACAAATTGCTCTTTACTGGCGCTTAGCGCCTGCCACAAAGTATCGTTGGGCAGGCGTGCGGTAATCGGTACCAGGTATTGAGCGCTCAGACTGGTTTCCCTACCGGTAAACACGCACGCCAGCCTTGCCTCCGATCCATTCCAGCCACGTAATCCTAAATCGGTATAGATTTCGACACCCGCATCGAGCAGCATCTTGATGAGCGGCGCCTGCTCCTGCGTATAGGAGCTCCAGCCTGCGATCCGGCCCTGGGGCGTCACCAGAGTCACCGGCATACCCTCGGCCCTTAGCTTCAGGGCCACGGCGCTGGCCAGATAGTAATGATCATCGTCATAGATCAATACCGGGCCATCGAGTTGCTCGCCACGCAGAATTTCATCCACCGATACGACCTGTTGCGCGTCAAACCCTTCGAACGGCGCCTCGAGCCAACGTCCAACGCCATCGCTGCGCCAGTTCGCACCCGTCGCGACGATAACATGTTGCATTTCGAGTTCGAATACTGCCTCGGAGGTTAATCGATTGTCCGGATAAATCTCGACATTGGGCATCCTGTTGATTTGCCCCAGTCGCCAGTCACGCACCCTGGCCCACTCTGAAAGCCCCGGTAGTCGGCTCTCGCGATTGATACGCCCGCCTAACTCGGTTTCGGCTTCAGCCAGTGTTACCCGATAGCCACGTTTACCCAACGTACAGGCTGCTTCCAGCCCTGCGGGCCCGGCACCGATCACGACGACATCCGCAACATGAGAACTCATTTTAGAAGGGCGTCCACCTTGGCGGCGCAAATAAAATCATTTTCCGAGATTTTTTCTCGGGAATCTAATCCCAACCATCCATCTCATCATCGCTGCTGTCGTAATCTACACCACTCCCATCTTCCGTGTACCAGATGCACCGATTGTGAGCAACGCTGATTTGCATTCTGATTTCTTCGTAGAGATAGCTTTCTCATCTTTGCCACAGATCTTGAAGAAGCGCAGCCGTTGAG
>JADFMY010000086.1 GCA_022563685.1 Pseudomonadota bacterium
AATAGCACGCGAGCGTGTCAAACCGCAACTCGAGTTATTTGCGGCTCTGGGCGCCCCTGTACTGGTTTATGGCGAAACCTGTGAAACCGTGCATAACCGCCAGCATGAGCCTCTGGTAAATAAGCCGTTGCTGCCCGATTCAGAGTTTGCAGCTTACGGTGAACGACTCACAGGTCTGGCGGAATATTGTGCCGGACAGGGTGTTCCACTGAGTTTTCATCATCATATGGGTACGGGCGTAGAAACCGAGCGTGAACTCGAACTGACCATGGCCAATACCGGTGACGCTGTGGGCCTCCTGGTTGATACGGGACACCTGCAGTTCGCAGGTGGTGATATCCTTGCCGTAATCGAGCGTTATGGACATCGAATCAACCATGTGCATGCAAAAGATATCCGCTCTGAGGTGCTCGAAACTGTTGATAGAGATCGGGATTCGTTTCTCGATTGCGTGCTCAGGGGCATCTTCACCGTGCCCGGCGACGGCATGATCGACTTCCATGCCGTGATGCAGGCTCTGGCGGACAAGAAATACCAGGGTTGGGTGATTGTCGAGGCCGAGCAGGACCCCGCTAAAGCTGACCCCTACGAATACGCCTGTATCGGATATACAGCCCTCAGGCAGGCCGCATCGGCCGCCGGTTATACCATCGTCCCATAGGAGTACTCATGATCAATTTTGCTTTATTTGGAGCCGGGCGCATCGGTTCGATTCACGCAAACAATGTCGCCAGGCACCCCGAGGCCCAGCTCGTTACCCTGTACGACCCGTACCAGGATAATGCAGATCGTCTTGCAGGTGAGCTAGGCTGTACGCAGATGACCCCGGAACAGATTTTTGCCAGTGACGATATTCACGCAGTGCTGATTTGTTCGGCTACCGATACCCACGCCGACCTGATAGAACAGGCTGTGGCATCGGGTAAACACGTGTTTTGTGAAAAGCCTGTAGATCTGTCCCTGCAACGAGTGCGGCAGTGTGTGGACCGAATTTCGCAAAGCGATCCTAAGGTCATGGTCGCTTATAATCGCCGTTTTGATCCCAACTTCCAGGCTTTAAAACAGCGAGTCGAGGCGGGTGAAGTCGGTACCGTGGAACTGGTCAGCATCATTTCCAAGGATCCGGCGCCACCGCCCGTAGAATACATTAAAGTGTCCGGCGGCCTGTTTCGTGATATGACTATTCACGATTTCGATATGTCCCGGTTCCTGTTGGGCGAAGAGGTGGTAAGCGTCAGCGCACAGGCCTCCTGCCAGGTTGATCCAGCGATCGGTGAAGCGGGCGATGTGGATACTGCGGTCATCACTCTAGCCACCGCGAGTGGCAAATTGGCGCAGATTTCTAACAGCCGGCGCGCCAGTTTCGGTTATGACCAGCGCATAGAGGTGCACGGTTCCAAAGGAATGCTGGTTGCCCAAAATGTAAACGAAAATACCGTCGTAGCATATAACAGCGATGGTGTTACCAGTGCCAGGCCGCTGCATTTCTTTTTGGAGCGCTACGCAGCCGCCTACCGGGCCGAGCTGGACAGCTTTGTGCGCTGCCTCTCAGGCGAGCAGGTGGAATTACCGGGCATGGATGACGGTTTGAAATCCCTGATGCTTGCGGAGGCCGCATTGTTGTCCTACCAGCAGGCTCGCAGCGTAAATCTTGCAGAACTGGACTGACTTTTGGTTCGTTCGCTTAAAGATTTAATCTCGCGCCGTGATCGTGCGGCAATGATCATTCAACGCTCCCCAATATGCGCCAGCTCCGCCTTGAAGTTTTCGATGAACTCTACTGGCGTTGGATCGACGCCTCGAAGCATTGCCAGGTGATAGCTGCACCAGTCACCGAATGTAATACCGGTCAATACGCGGCCTAATTTAGTGTCGCCGAATAAGTCAATTTTTCGTGTCTGAACGTGAGATAAATTTCGTTCCCTGAAAAGTCTGGCCATGGTGAAAAACCTGTTACTCACGGACTCCGAGTCACTGGGATCGGAAATGTACATTATGCGAAAACTGGTGCCGATGTCCGATTCGAAACCGATCATTTCATTGTGATTCACTTCGGGTAGTGCGCCTGCGAATGCCGGGTATTTTGCGTTCTCGTTAAACTTTATCTTCATTGTTCGAGCTAATGAGTTGAACAAGGCAGTTGATGAATAGACGATCGGTACACTATTGTTGATCCACTGCGCCGCTTCTTTGGCGCGATCTTCGAGGCCGTCGTAGTTGTTAGTGTAGTCGATCACAGCCTCTTCTATCTCGTCTACAATATTGGCACCAAAGCCAGCGGCTTGCAGCAGCCTGGCGCCGTAGGTGAGTAAATATCCAACCGAACTGCGGGGCTGGAAGTCGCGTGGCTCATTCGTCAGGTCTAAACGAATGAGTTCGACGGCATCGGCTTCCGCACGCCTTGCCAGCTCTCCTCCTGTAGTGACTGCAATGACGCATCTACATTGTTCGCGCATCACTTCATAGGCGGCGAGAGTTTCTTCCGTGTTTCCGGAAACCGAACAGGCGATGCCCAGGGCGCCTGGTGACGGCCGTGTGATGGTATAGTCACGATGAACTCTCAAAGCTCCGTTTAACCTGTGGCCCATGGTTTCGCTCAGAACGTCCCACGCCAGGGCGGACCCCCCCATAGCGGCTACTTCAACCGAATCGAATGATTGATCCAGTTTTTCCGGTATCGTGTTGTCCGCTAAGGCAAAACGAATCTGATTACCAAGCCCGGCGATGGCTAAAGCCATGCTGTCACGTGCGTCTTTCATTTACCTGCCCCAATCGAGTGCAATACTAAGGGAACCTCTGAGAATTCATGGATGAATTATTCAGAGGTTCCCCAGATATGAGTTTTATTATTCCAGGACGCTTAGATGCTTTAAATTCCGGTGACACGGTGGCATTGCTGTGTGACAACACGCTCAATGCGCTGCAGTGATGGATAATCACCGTACTGCGCTTCAAACAGCGCCTTTGCTTTACCGATTTGTTCCAGTAAGGAGTCCGCAGTCTCTTGTGGCAGTCAGCAAAGGTCGGGCCGCCGGAATCCTGGTATTTTTTTTCGTGTCCGTACCCCAGGGCCTGGCAAAAGTCTTCCTGGTGTAGACGTTGTACTTCACCGCGTTCATCCCACACGCGATCATAGCGCTCTATTTGTGCATAGAAACGCTTTTCAATGGATTGCAATTCAATATTGACCACGGGCAAGCCGATTTTTTTGGCCAGATGGCTGGTAAATGTCTCATAGGCCGGCAGATGACGATAGTCCGTCAACTCGAATTTCAGGATATGACTGGAGGGTGCTTCGCCCTCGGGGAGGAAATAGTTACCGTCCCGGATCAACACAGGACATTTATCCTGTGTCCCAGCCAGCGATAGCCTGGGTCGTTTATCCTCTGGCAAGGCCGCATAGATTTGGCCACGCCGGGCGATCTTCGAACCAGACATTGAGTGCATCCGGGTCGATCATGATTGATCTGTCCTGGTTTTTGTACCTGCCCTTGGTTGAATGATGACGTCCAGACCCAGGGTCCGCAAAGCCTTCAGGATTTTCCCGATCTCGGCGGTCTCCTTGCCGCGCTCGAACTCGGATAGAAACCGTGTGCTCAGGTTACCGAGTCCGGAGACCGTTTCGAGTGTCAATCCTTTATCTTTGCGGTGGGCGCGCACCAAATGGCCGAGGTCTTCAGTCGTCTGAATTCGTCCATAGGCGATATCGTTTTTTGTCATCTTTGTGCTCCAATAAATATACCGTACGGTAAAAAATAGCAGTAAATTTGGAAAGAATCAAGAAAAATATCCTGTACGTGATAAATATTGTATTTAGCAAGAAATAATCCAGAATATATCACGCACGGTATAACTATTGGGCCTCTGTCATAGGCAAAAGCCTCACGCTGCCAACCTGTAATTCGCCTATATGCTTCTGGGTCTTTTCCAGAAGGGGTACACGACAGAGATAACAGCTTGATTAGAAAGGGGTTGGTGCCCAGAAGAGGACTTGAACCTCCACGACCTTACGGTCACTAGCACCTGAAGCTAGCGCGTCTACCAATTCCGCCATCTGGGCATGGCGCGGGAATATACACTTCTCAATATTGTTGTCAATCGGGTAGTGAGTTAAGGGAGCTTTCTATATACTCGCGTTGTCAGAACGGAACCACAATGCCCAAAAAACCCCCGCAATTGTCCAAAGATCCCTTTGTTTCGCGCGAATCTGCCAAATACGACCGGCCCATCGCGAGCCGCGAATTTCTGCTGAATTTTATCGAATCGCAGTCGGTACCGGTTTCGCATAAGCATATCGCCGAATACTTAAAATACGAGGACGATGAGCGCATCGAAGCCCTGCGCAGACGCTTGCGCGCGATGACCCGGGACGGACAGATATTTCGCAACAGGCGAGGCGGTTATTTAAGTTTCGACCATATGGATCTGGTTAAGGGGGTGGTGCAGACGCACCCGGATGGCTTTGGTTTTTTAACGCCGGAGTCCGGTGGTAAGGATATCTTCCTGCCCGAACGTCAAATGCGCCAACTCATGAATGGCGATAGGGCAGCGGTCAAGATCGAACGTTTCGATTCCCGTCGTGATCGCCGTGAGGGTTCACTGGTCGCGGTGCTCGAGCGTGCGCACCAGAGTGTGGTTGGACGATTTCATCGAGAGAGTGGTATCGAGTTTTTAATCCCGGACGATAAGCGATTGCCACACGATATTTTGATCAACCGGGATGTTGGGCATGCGGCCAAAGCGGGCGACATTGTCGTGGTGCGCATTACTGAATATCCAAGCCAGCACGGGCAAACGATAGGTATTATCGAATCGGTGTTAGGGCGAGATAATGCCCCTGGCATGGAGGTCACGATTGCACTCAATACCCACGACATTCCGCACCAGTGGGACCAGGCGGTGTTGCAGGAAATCGAGGCGTTTACCGGGCAGCTAGCCAAAGCAGATAAGAAAAATCGGAGAGACTTGCGAAAGCTGCCGTTTGTGACCATCGATGGTGCAGATGCACGAGATTTCGACGATGCGGTTTACTGCGAATCTCGTGACGAGGGTTTCTTGCTGTACGTCGCGATTGCCGATGTGGCGCATTATGTAGCAATCGATTCGGCACTCGATCAGGAGGCCACCCGACGTGGTACTTCGGTTTATTTCCCAGGCGAAGTGGTGCCGATGCTACCTGAAATTTTGTCGAATGGCCTGTGTTCGTTAAACCCGAAAGTCGATCGCTTATGCCTCGTTTGCGCGATGGAAATCAACCGTCAGGGCGCGATTACTGACTATCAATTTTTCGAAGCCGTGATTCATTCGCAGGCACGACTCATCTACGAAGATGTGGCGGCCGCAATTTTTCAAACTAACAGGAAAGTCTCGCCCGAGATCAAGACACTCAGGCAGGAGATGGAAAATTTGCGGCAGGTATACGAGGCACTCGCGAAAGCGCGAAAGCAGCGTCATGCGATCGAATTTGAAACCAGCGAAGTGGTGTTTATATATAATGAGCAACGCAAGATAGAAAGCATCGAGCCGAGCCAGCGTAACGAAGCGCACAGGTTGATCGAGGAGTGCATGATCGCCGCCAATATTTGTGCTGCCAAACTCCTGAAAAAACACAAGATACCGACGCTTTACCGCAATCACGAAGGGCCTAATTCCGACAAACTGCCGAACCTGGCTGAATTCCTGTCCAGCTTTGGTATTTCGCTCACCGCCGAAAAACCGACTCCAGAGGATTACGCCAACATCATCGAACAAATCAAGGGCCGGCCTCAATTCGCGATGATACAGACCGTGATTTTGCGCTCATTATTGCAGGCCAATTACAGCCCCGATAGCAAAACCGGGCATTTTGGCCTGGCGCTTGGAGATTACGCCCACTTTACTTCGCCCATTCGGCGTTATCCCGATTTACTCGTGCACCGTGGCATCAAGTACTGGATTCGACAGGGTAAAAAAGGGAACTTCGATTACGACCTGGCACGCATTACGAGCCTGGGAGAAAGTTGCTCGCGTTATGAGCGTCGCGCTGACGATGCGACCCGAGACGCCGCCGACTGGTTGAAGTGTGAATACCTGCAAAAACACATCGGGCAGCAGTTTAGCGGTATCGTGACGGGGGTCACCAGCTTCGGTTTGTTTGTGCAACTGGAAGATCTGTTAATCGATGGCCTGGTGCACGTAACTGCTTTAAAACGCGACTACTATCAATTTGACCCGATCAGGCACCGGCTCGTCGGTGAAATGACGAAACGCAGCTACCAGTTGGGCGATCGCCTGCAGGTTGAGGTGGCGAGAGTCGATATGGAAGAGCGCAAGATCGATTTCGACCTGATTAAAAGTTTGAGCACTAACGCCGACGACAGCAAAAAGACCAGGGTAAAAAAAACTAGCTGGCCGAAAAGGAAGGGTAAAAAAACGAGTCAATCGACGCGCAAAAGGCCGAAAAATAAAAAACAGCGATGAGCGATTCCTATACCTACGGATTTCATGCTGTGACAAAGATGCTGCAGCTTATGCCAGAGGCTTGTCTGGAGCTGATATGTACCGAAGGCAGCAATCCGCGACTCCTGTCGGTGATTGCGCTCGCAAGGAAAGGCCAGTTCCCGGTGCGATTCGAAACGCGCGAACACCTCGCCACCTTGACAGGAACCGAAAAACATCAGGGTTGTGTGCTGCGAATCGACGACTCCAGGGTCAGTGTCCAAAGTTTCGAACAGTGCCTGGCAGGAATACATCAGCGTTCTCTGTTTCTGGTGCTCGATGGCATCCAGGACCCCCATAACCTGGGCGCTTGCCTGCGTACCGCCGATGCCGCCGGTGTCGATGCTGTGATCATTCCCAAAGACCGCTCTGCCAGCCTCAATGCCACGGTCAGAAAAGTGGCTGCAGGGGGTGCCGAATCGGTACCGTTGCTTGCAGTCACTAATATCGCGCGCAGCCTGAAGCAATTAAAGCAGGCCGGTGTCTGGATATACGGTACCAGTGGCGAAGCTGCTTCGGGTATCTACGATTTTGACTACTGCTCGCCGCTTGCCCTGGTGATGGGGGCGGAAGGCGATGGCTTGCGTAGGCTGACGCGCGAGCGATGCGATTATTTGATCAAACTGCCCATGTTTGGCGCGGTAGAAAGCCTCAACGTATCGGTTGCCACCGGAGTTTGTTTATACGAGATCATGCGCTCAAGAATGGCTTGCAGCCAGGGCTAGGCTCGGGTAGAATCCGCGCCTTTCCAGGTGCGAAGATCGTTCTGGCCAGTCCAATCTGGTTGGTCCAAAACGGGAACGCTTAACTCCTTGCTCCACAGGCTATCGATTCTGGGGGCTTTTATCCCAAAGGGAGAAGTATGAGACATTATGAAATTGTGTTTCTGGTCCACCCTGACCAGAGTGAGCAGGTTCCTGCGATGGTGGAACGCTATCGCACCATGATTACCAGTTCCGGCGGACAGATCCACCGTGAAGAAGACTGGGGTCGCCGTCAGCTCGAATTCCCGATCAAGAAAATACACAAGGCACACTATGTGTTAATGAACATCGAGTGCTCGCAGGAAATACTCGATGAGCTCGAAAGCGCTTTTCGTTTCAACGATGCGGTGCTGCGACACCTGACCCTGAGCTGCGACAAGGCGATTACCGAGAAATCTGCGATGATGGCCGAAGTCGAACGCGAAGAGTCAGCAAAAACCGTGGATCGAAAGCCTGCTCCCAGTGTCGAAGCCAAGAACGTCGAAGCCAAGAACGTCGAAGCCAAGAACGTCGAAGCCAAGGACGTTGAAGCCAAGGACGTTGAAGCCAAGGACGTTGAAGCCGAGAACGTTGAAGCCGAGAACGTTGAAGTTGCAGCTATCGAAAAGGGGGATGAATAATCATGTCACGTTATTTCCGTCGTAAACGTTTTTGCAAATTTACCGCCGAAGGTACCGATCAAATCGACTACAAGGATTTGGAGACACTGAAAGAATATATTACCGAAACCGGTAAGATCGTACCGAGCCGAGTAACCGGCACCAAGGCCAGGTATCAGCGTCAACTGGCAACTGCGATCAAGCGCGCCCGTTTTTTGTCACTGTTACCCTATACTGATCAGCACAAGCTCAAGTAGCTTTGAAACCTGGCAGATAGGAAAAGAGACCGCCCTGATGTTGGCACTGGCAAAATATGCATTAAAGGGTCCGTACCAGGCCGCGGCGATGGTCGGAATGCTGGTAATTGTCGCCGTTTTCTTTCCGTTGATTTCCGGAAATCCGATTCTCAGCCTGATGGTGACATCGGTACTGATCCTGGTAGCCTGTACCCTGGTTGGACTGATAATTTTGACGCAGGGCTCGATTTCCGGCCTCAAGGCGATTTCGGTAGCGATTATCGGCATTACCCTGGTCGCTGCCGTCGTCTTGAAGAAGCCAGGACTCGGTATATCGATCGCACTGGCGCAATGGCTGCCGATAGTAATTATGGCACAATCGTTGCGGACTACGAAGTCGTTGGCGGCGATGCTGCTGGTTGGTGTGCTGCTGGCAGGTATTGGCACCGGCGTGCAGTTTTTACTCTGGCCCGAGTTGGAAGCCGAGTGGGTACAACAGCTTGAGATTGCTAGCCGACAACTGCAGGAAAGCGCGGCCTATAGGGATACTGTAGTGTTTGACACTTTGCCGCTGCTGATACACTGGATGGTGCTATCGCTCGGTGCTTTCAGCTATACGATGTTCGTATCGATATTGCTACTGGCACGCTGGCTTCAGGTCAGAATCGCCGAGTCGGATGGATTCAGCAGGGAGTTCCAGGCAATATCACTGGGAAAACAGGCGTCGCTGGCCGGTGCAGCAGTACTGATGCTGGGATTCTGGCTAGATCTGGACTGGATTAAGAGCCTGGCCCTGGTGGTGATGGCCGCATTTATGTACCAGGGCATTGCGGTAGTCCATGCCAGAGCAGCAGCAAGCAAACGCAAGGGTTTGTTGATTGTATTGTTTTACGCATTACTGTTAATTTTCCCGCAAGTAGTGGTACTGACCATGATTGTGGGCTTGTTGGATAACTGGTTGGTATTTCGTAAACCAAAAAATATCGACATAACGTAAACGCAAACTGACACGAGGAAATCCGATGGAAGTTATCCTTTTGGAAAATATTGAAAATCTTGGCTCTTTGGGCGATAAGGTCGCGGTGAAGTCTGGATTTGCGCGTAACTACCTGGTACCGCAGGGCAAGGCGAAAATGGCCACTGCCGCTAATATAGCCGAGTTCGAAGCAAGCCGTGCAGAACTCGAAAAGACGGCTGCCGAGGCAAAAACCGAGAGTGAAGCCAGGCAGCAGGTCATCGAAGCCCTGGGTGTGATCGAAATCACAGCCCGTGTTGGCTCCGAAGGAAAATTGTTTGGTTCGATCGGTACTGCCGATATCGCCAATGCCGTCACCGCAGCGGGAGTCGCGGTAGAAAAGCGTGAAATTCGGCTACCCGATGGCGCTATACGCACTGTTGGTGAGCACCAGATCGACCTTCATCTCTATACTGACATCGATACAACGGTGACGATTTCGATCGTAGGCGAAGAGTAGCTTATAGCGGCGCTATTACGCTACATCAGGCCCCACCTCGTTTTCAGGAGGCTGTCAATGTTTGGCAGCCTTTTTTTGTCGTCAAGCGTCGACAAGGCATACCCCTCTTGGCGCAAACAGTTTATGATTAGCACCCCATGACGAAGACTTCCTGCAACCGACATGTCTGAAATATCTACCCGTGTGGCAGAGCTCAGCCAACGCGTTGAAGACTTAAAAGTACCACCACACTCGCTCGAAGCCGAACAGTCCGTCGTCGGTGGTCTGATGCTGGATAATCGGGCATGGGATGAAGTGGCCGATATCATCAATGAAAAGGATTTTTACCGGCACGATCATGCGCTGATACTAAGAGCCATCGATGCGCTTTCCGAGGATGGGCAACCCTACGACGTCGTGACCGTCTCAGAGTGGCTGGGTGCGAGAAATGAGCTCGACTCAATCGGTGGGCTGGCTTATCTGAGTATCCTCGCCAACGAGACGCCGACTGCCGTCAATGTCAAGGCTTACGCCAACATCGTGCGTGAATACTCGATATTGCGCAGCCTGATTCAGGTCGGTAACGAGATATCGGCCAGTGCTTTCGACGCCGGGGGTAAACCCAGCAAAGAATTGCTCGATGAAGCCGAACGCAAGGTGTTTCAAATTGCGGAGCAAGGGGCCGGAAATCGTGAGGGATTCGAGGCGATCAATGAACTGCTAGGGCGTGCGGTCAAACGCGTCGAAGATATGTACCGGAGCGGCGAAGCGATTACCGGCATCGCGACCGGCTTCAGTGATTTCGATGAGAAAACCTCGGGATTGCAAAAATCCGACCTGATTATTGTCGCGGGACGCCCATCGATGGGTAAAACCAGTTTCGCGATGAATCTGGCAGAAACTGCCGCACTGAACGGGGGCCACTCGGTCGCGGTATTCAGCATGGAAATGCCGGCCGAACAACTGGCCTTGCGCATGATGTCCTCGCTCGGTCGAATCGATTCGCATAACTTACGTACCGGTAAACTAGACGACCAGGACTGGCCGCGGCTGATTTCGTCGGTCAATATGCTGTCCAAGGCGAAATTATTTATCGACGACACCGCTTCGTTGACGCCGACCGATTTGCGGGCTCGAACCAGACGTTTAAAACGCGAACACGGGCTCGACCTGGTGATCATCGATTATTTGCAGTTGATGCAGGTGAGCGGCAGTACTGAAAATCGTGCCACCGAAATATCCGAAATTTCCCGTTCTTTGAAGGCACTGGCAAAAGAACTCAATGTGCCGATCGTCGCATTGTCGCAGTTAAACCGGAGTGTCGAGCAACGCCCGGACAAGCGCCCGGTTATGTCGGATTTACGCGAGTCGGGCAGTATCGAGCAGGACGCCGATTTGATTCTGTTTATTTATCGTGACGAGGTTTACAACCCGGATAGCGCGGATAAGGGCATCGCTGAATTATTGATCCGCAAGCAACGAAACGGACCGATCGGCACCGTGCGACTGGCATTTCTCGGGCAATATACGCGTTTCGAGAATCTTGCGCACGATGACTACGGGGGGCAATTTGAGTAATCTTGATTTGTACCGGCATGGGCCCAACCGGCACGCGCAAGCTATTATCGATCTGGAATCTATCCGTCATAACTACCGTTTACTCAAACAAATATCGGGCGATCGACGATTGATCGCGGTAATCAAGGCTGACGCCTACGGTCATGGCGCGGTAGAAGTCGCCAGGGCATTACCCCATGCCGATGCCTTCGCGGTCGCCGCAGTAGGTGAGGCGGTGGCCTTGCGAAAGGCAGGGATAGAGCAGAAAATACTGGTGCTTGGCGGTTTTATCGATCAGGCGGAGTTAATCAGCTGTGTCGATCACCGGATCGACCCGGTAATCCATCAGAATAATCACCTCGACTGTCTGACTAGCAGGTCGAATTTAAATGAATTGCAAATTTGGATGAAGGTCGATACCGGGATGGGTCGGCTTGGGTTTCCATTGGATAGTGTAGCCGACGAGATCAGTCAATTGGAAAAATTACCTACCCTAGGTCGAATTCGAATGATGACTCATCTGGCGAGCGCCGATGATATGGACAGTCAATTTACCGATCGACAAATCGAGGTGGTCAAATCGCTGGGGCTGGATGATTACGAATGGAGTGTCGCCAATTCTGCGGGAATCCTGGGCTGGCCACAGGCACGTCAAGCCTGGGTGCGATCAGGGATTGCAATGTTTGGTGCTAATCCCATGTCGAACCGCAAACAGGCAGCAGTCGACCTTAAACCAGTGATGCAGATGAAGACTTCCGTACTGGTGGTAAAGTGGCATAAAATCGGAGATGTAATCGGTTATAGCAATCGCTATACCTGTCCTAGGGATATGAAAATTGCAATTATCGCTGCTGGGTATGCCGACGGATATCCGCGCCATAAGATAGATACCGCACAAGTCAATATTCATGGCCAACTGTGCGATATCGTCGGACGCGTATCGATGGATATGATTACCGTCGATGTTAGCGCGATAAAAGAGGTAGAAATTGGTGATGAAGTGACCTTGTTTGGAGAGTCTCCCGAGGCCAACGATATAGCCGACTGCTCAGAAACTATCGCCTACGAATTATTCTGCAACGTCGGTGCTCATGTCCGACGCGTATATCTCAATAAAGAATAAAATGGGCTAGCTAACGCCCTCAATAATCCGTAGAATCGCGCCTTCAAATTATGCGCCTGTAGCTCAGTTGGATAGAGTACTCGGCTACGAACCGAGCGGTCGGGAGTTCGAATCTCTCCAGGCGCGCCATCCATAAAAAACCCCGCTAAAAGCGGGTTTTTTATGGATGGTGGGTTTGTGGGATCAGATGAGAACTCCCAGTTCGACAAAATCGTCAGGAACGATTTTGAACAGCCGAAGGCTGGCCCGAAGGGCGGAGGGCATGGATAGCCCGGAGTAATCTCTCCAGGCGCGCCATACT
>JADFMY010000174.1 GCA_022563685.1 Pseudomonadota bacterium
GATGGTTGACTATTACGGACCACGACGCGGCCGATATCGTTATTAATCAAAAGATCAATGTCGCCTCGGCTGACCTGAATAAAGCGCTGAAAGCGGTCACGCGCCAGCTTGCATCGAATCAGATAAATGACCTGGACGCCCGGATTACTTTTCTATGGATTAAAGTGCGCCAGGGCGAGGCCAGCAAAAGCGAGGAAATCATATTGCCGACGCTAGAACAGCGCTTGCGCGAATTACGCGACGCCGCCGAGGCGGCCGCCGAGCGTGAATGAAAGCGCTTTTATTGTTACTGGTTTGCGGCCAGGTATTCGCCGACGCTAGACTGATTGGCACGTCAAGCACTCACTTGATGTTTAATTATCACGGCGAATTGTTATTCTGCCCGCGCTCGGGCGATCCGTTCCGCCTGATAACCTGCCTCGATGCCAATTTAAAATATGTGATTTGTCGGATACTGCCGGCCGAACTGGGCTATCTTGATTGCGGCCACAAATCGCGGGCGGGTCCAGGCGAGCGAGAGGCGGCGGTATTTGACATAAGACAATAATCCGCGTATTTTCCCCAGGTCGGCGGCGGGTGACTGTCGACCCGTTACTCACCAGATCGGTCCAGCGTTTCCTCCAGGTACGCCCGGCACAACCCGCCGCGACAACCCTGGAGAGAACATGAACAGAAAAACCTTTCGCATAATTTGCATCGATTTCACAAACCAGACGGGCGTCGGCCTGTCCCGCAATCCTGGCGCTAAAGTATGCGCCGAGATACACCGGCTCGAACACTATCACTTAAATATAATCCGCTCGATACCGGCCGAACTACTAACGGCCGAGGGCGTCGACTTGCCCGATTGGCCGCAACCTTTGGCAGTCGTCGGCATACGCCCGGCGGCTATTTTTCTAACTGGATAGGGGGAACGCTTGAATATTACGCAACATTTCGAAACCACAAAGCCGCCGTTATCACGGCCACAGCACTACGACCATAAACAACCACCGTCGCCCGACGATTGCCGCGCGTTATGGCTAGAATTATCCGATGGGCTGTTTCACAAAGCGCGCGACCTGGCGACACCATCGCGCTTGATTAGGCGATTGTGCAGTCATTGGCCGCACCTTTTTCTATCGACCCAGGCCGGCTATAAACGCGTTGACCACGCGAGCGGCCCCGAAATACAAAACGCAATAAACGATTTACGCTCACGCGCTCGGCATATTAACGACCGAGCCGACGGCCTCGAAGGCGGCGGCGCTGGCGACGGATTAATCCGCAATTTCGAAATGGATTTATAAAGTGTCTATCGAGGTAATGTCTCTTGTCTGGAAGTGCTACCCCGGCGGCGGGTCCAAACTTCTAACCATGCTCGCGCTGGCCGATTGGGCCGGTTCCGACGGCTCGCGGATATACCCGAGCATGGCAACGCTCGCGGCTAAAATCAGAATGTCCGAGCGCCAGGTAACGCGCATAGTTCGCGAATTGACGACCGAGCGCTGGCGACCCGACGCCGAGCCGTTTCTCGAACACCTAAACCCGAAAAACAAGGGCGGGCGGAAAACGACAAACCGTTACCAGATCAACCGGAAAACCCTGTCAGATTGTCACCGTTTAGGCTCGGAAACCCTGACAAATGACACCTTAAACCCTGACATATCGAACGGAAACCCTGACATAGCTATGTCAGCCGATACGTTAGAACCATTAGAACCGTTAACGGTTCCCGCGACTGACGCCGCCCGAACCTGGAAACCCGACGAAGATCGCGAAGCAACGCTCACACGATATCTTGATTCATTGAAAACCCTACCCGTCGACCCGCGCGAATTGAAACGCGCCCGCCAGGAATTGACCGACTTTCAAGATGAAAAGAAAAAGGCCGGCGGGATCGTGGGCCGTATATGAAACATCGAACCGATCACAACCAGAATGAAATAATAAAGGCGTTTCTCGCGCTCGGGTGTGACGTGTTCGATTTATCGTCGGTCGGTAATGGACTATGCGATTTAGTCGTTGGCCTGGTAGGTATCAATCTATTGGTAGAAATCAAAAGCGAAAAGGGCAAGCTAACACCGGCACAAACAGAATTTTTTAAAACCTGGAAGGGCCAGAAAATCATTATCACGACCCAGGCCGAGGCAATCCAATTAGTCGCCGCAACCCGAAAGCGGGCATATCTTGAAAATTCAAAACCAACAACCAGGAGTAAAAGCTAATGTTATTCGACACCATTTTCTTAGTCAGTATCGGCGAAATCGCGACGGCATGTGCCGGGGCCTTAATTATTTGTTTTAATAACGCGACCACTGAACGGTTTAAAGCCCTGCACATCAAGGTACGCGACTGGGTAATCGGCGGCCATTTATTCCTGGTTTTATCTGGAACGCATAATTTAATAGCGCTCGGAATATGGGGAATGTTCCAGTGATTTCGACACAATCAAAAAAAGGTATACGGGATTTATCGACAATAATTTGCAGTCAATCACTGAGGCGGGCGCACGAAAGAAACAACAGAATAGAGTATTTTCTAGGCGATCATTCAGGCGTAGGGCAACCCGCAATTTTTAAATGGTGCCAGGAAAACCCCGGCGGCCCGGCAATGCTGGTCACTATAAAATACCTGGCGATGAAGGTTAAAAACGCAGATTTAAACCTGGCGATTTATCACGCGATATCTGATTACTGGCGCGACAAGGGCCAGGCCCATAACCCGGTTCGTTTTTCGCTCGCTTTGCGTGTAAGTATGGCCGCGACGGCGCTGGCGGAATGTATCGACCCGCTTACCCTTATTTGCGCGGCGTGTGGCGGCGGCGGGCGGTTGGCGGCCAAAATAGGCTGTCAGAAATGCCAGGGCAACGGGCGGGTTATTCTTCAGGACTCCAGCCGGGCGCAATTGTTTAACCTGTGCCAGGATGATTACATGGAAAATTGGCGCGACGTTTACCAGGCAATACAGGGAATTTTGACCGACTGGGAAAGGCTCGTATTGATCGAGTGCCAGGATCGCGCGAATTGATTTATGGCCCGGCATAGCCCACTATCCGAAACACTCAAACCACCATCACACGCAAAACGCGAGGTTTTCTAATGACAGCAAAAAAAGCATCTGATTTTAAGGGCGTCGAAATCCGCGAGGTATTTGACTGGCGGCTATCGCGCGGCTCGCCCCTACT
>JADFMY010000087.1 GCA_022563685.1 Pseudomonadota bacterium
GTTCTGTCTAGCACATGCATATTCGTAGTCAGCAGAGGCATGTTCCACTCTAAAAGTGAAAAGGAAAACAACTTATAATGGAACGGAGTAACTATAAGTTACATCCATGTAACGAACCCCAACCTACCGGTCTATCGGGCTAGTGCCGAGGGCAAAAAAAAACCGGAAAGCTCCGGCCTTTTTTGAGATTCGAATGGTTAGCTACAAGGCATTGATCTGGGCATTCATACGGCTCTTGTGACGGGCCGCCTTGTTCTTGCTGATCAACCCTTTGGCGGCCGATCTATCGAGCACGGGCACCACTTTTTTGAAAGCTGCCTCGGCGGCAGACTTGTCGGCAGATGCGATCGCGGCCACGGTGGCTTTGATATAGGTGCGCATCATCGAACGACGACTGGCATTGCGCTGGCGGCGCTGTTCGGCCTGGTTAGCACGTTTTCTAGCTGAAGGTGAATTCGCCAAGGTTAACTCCCGGATGGGCTTCGAAAAACAGGCGCGCATTATCTTCACTGCGCCGCACGCTGTCAACCCGAAATAGCTGATATTCAACAGACTCCATGCCAACTTAAGTGCTAAAATCCAGCGCTTTTAACCCGACTACTCGCACGCGCTCTTGGCCACATTAATTAAATCAACGCTATCGGTTGGATCGATGACACTATTGTCACGGATTCTCGGACTGGCGCGGGATATCGTGATCGCACGATTTTTCTCTGCCGGCGATGCTGCCGATGCGTTTTTTGTCGCCTTCAAGATCCCAAACTTTCTGCGTCGGCTATTCGCCGAGGGTGCATTTTCACTCGCCTTCGTACCCGTGTTGAGTGAATACCGTAGCCGCTATACCGCCGCTCAAACACGAGACCTGATCGACCAGGTGGCCGGTACACTGGGGGCGATACTACTTATTTTAAGCCTGCTCGGAGTGCTCGCCTCGCCAGTGTTGGTCAGCATTATTGCCGCTGGTTTCATCGATCAACCCGAGAAATTCGATCTTACCGCCGACATGTTGCGAATCACTTTCCCTTACATCCTGTTGATATCGATGACCGCGATGGCTGCCGGTATCCTGAATACCTGGAAGCACTTTGCGGTCCCCGCATTTACCCCGGTACTGCTGAACCTGAGCATGATCGGTTGCGCCATCTGGCTCAGCCCACGGCTGGAGGTACCCGTCACGGCGCTGGCCTGGGGGGTTTTGCTCGCCGGTATCGTTCAGTTGCTATTCCAGTTGCCCTTTCTTTACCACGAAGGCCTATTACCGAAGCCGACCTGGGGATGGCGTCACAAGGGCGTGCAGAAAATCATCAAATTGATGATTCCCGCTCTGTTTGGTTCTTCGGTGGCCCAGATCAACCTGCTGTTCGACACTTTTATCGCCTCGTTCCTGGTGTCTGGCAGCGTGGCCTGGTTGTACTATTCGGATCGCCTGCTCGAATTTCCACTCGGCGTATTCGGCATTGCACTGGCGACCGTGGTGTTGCCCAACCTCTCAGAGGCGCATTACAGGAAAGGCGCGGCCCATTTTAATCATACCCTGCAATGGGCCTTGCAACTCGCACTAGTGATCGCGATCCCGGCCACGGTCGGCCTGTTCCTGCTGGCGCAACCTATTTTGTCTACGCTTTTTCAGTACGGTGAATTCCAGATCAACGATTCGTTGATGGCGTCCTACAGCCTGATGGCCTATAGCCTCGGACTACCGGCTTTTATTTTGATCAAGATCCTGGCCAGTGGCTTTTACGCGCGTCAGGATACCAAAACCCCGGTGCGTATCGGTATCCAGGCGATGTTACTCAACATGGTGTTAAACGTGATATTCGTGGTATCGATGCTGCAATCCGATTTTTTAGCGCCGCACGTGGGGCTCGCCCTGGCTACCACCGCATCAGCCTACTTCAATGCCACCATGCTCGCTCTGACGCTCAGGAAAGACTCGATTATCGAACGCTTTGAGGCGTTTAAACTGCCCTTGCTAAAAATGCTGATGGCTTGCGCCGCGATGTCGGCAGTGATCGTGATTTTATCGCCGCAGGTCGAACTCTGGAGCCAGTGGCACTGGTTTGAGCGGGTTTATCAGCTCGGCTGGCTCATCGTTCCAGCCATCTTGTGTTACGTACTGATGCTTTGGATAATGGGCATTCGACGCAGTCATTTTGCCCTCTGAGAAACTAATCTCTTTACGCCATGCAGCTTATTCGCGGACTACACAATCTGACTCAGCCTTTATCCGCCAGCGCGGTGACGATCGGCAATTTCGATGGCATCCACCTCGGCCATCAGAAGGTATTAAAACAACTTAAATCGGTAGCCAGTCGATACGACCTCCTCGCCACTGTGATGATTTTTGAACCGCAGCCGATTGAATATTTCGCCCCCGACAAGGCGCCGAAAAGGCTTGCACGATTTCGCGAAAAACTGGCTTACCTGAAGTCACAGCAGATCGATTACCTGCTGTGTCTGAAGTTTGACCAACGCCTGGCACTACTCTCGGCGGAAGACTTTGTAGAGCAGATACTGGTCGCACAACTCAATGTCCGCCATCTGGTCATCGGCGACGATTTCCGCTTTGGCAGAAACCGTGCCGGTAATTTCGATCTTTTGCAAACGCTCGGTCAACAATATGATTTTGTAGTCGAGAATGCCGATACCCTGTTGATTGACGGCGCGCGGGTGAGTAGCACGCGCATTCGCGAGAGTATTCAGCATGACGATTTCAAAAAAGCCGCGCAGCTTCTCGGGCGGCCCTACTCTTTGTCCGGCAAGATTGCCCACGGAAGAAAGCTCGGGCGCGAGCTTGGTTATCCCACGATTAATATTAAAATGGGCGACAATACCCTGATCGTCAAAGGAATATTTGCGGTAACGGTGAAAGGCATAGATAATCGCGTGTTAAGGGGTGTGGCCAGTATTGGCACGCGCCCGACAATTGACGGCGTCGACACTATCCTCGAAGTTTTCATTTTCGATTTCAACCAGGATGTATATGGCCGTTGTGTCGAAGTCGAGTTTTTGTACAAAATACGCGATGAACAGAAATTTAAATCATTGCATGAACTGGGTATCAACATCGAAAACGACGTCGTTCAGGCCAAACGATACTTCGATCAATTAATTGACAGGCAAGCGAAACCTTTGTGACCGATTACAAATCAACCTTAAACCTTCCCGAAACCGATTTCCCCATGCGCGGCAACCTTGCCAAAAAGGAGCCCGAGCGCCTGAAGAAATGGCAGGATCAAAAGCTGTACCAGAAAATTCGTGCCGCGCGCGCCGGTAAAAAGCGCTACATACTGCACGATGGCCCCCCCTACGCGAACGGTGACATCCACATAGGGCATGCAGTCAACAAGATATTGAAAGACATGATCGTCAAGACTCGAACCCTCAATGGTGAAGACGCCCCCTACGTGCCAGGCTGGGATTGTCACGGCTTGCCGATCGAACACCAGGTCGAAAAAACCATTGGCAAGGCCGGGGTTAAGGTCGGAGTGGATGAATTTCGTCAGGCCTGTCGAGATTACGCGCTAAAGCAGATTGAAAATCAAAAAGCCGATTTCATCCGTCTCGGCGTGCTCGGTGATTGGGACGACCCTTACCTGACGATGAAATTCGAAACCGAGGCCAATATTGTGCGCTCGCTGGGCATAATCATCGCCAACGGCCATCTGCATAAGGGTAACAAGCCGGTACACTGGTGCACCGATTGCGGCTCGGCACTCGCCGAGGCAGAAGTCGACTATCAGGACAAGACTTCCCCCGCTATCGATGTCAAATTTCCGGTAATCGACGAGGATGCATTTATCAGCCTCCTGCACACTGCACCAGGCCACCCTGGTGAAGGGCCGATATCGGTTCTGATCTGGACCACGACTCCCTGGACGCTACCGGCCAACCTTGCGGTTTCGCTCAATCCAAATTTCGAGTACGTGGTATTGCAGGTCGAGGGTCCGTCCGGAAAGGAGCGCCTGGTGTTAGCCGAAGACCTGATGAAAGACGCGATGGCTCGCTACGGTATCGAGAACTACCAGGTGATCGCTTACGGTAAGGGTGGGCTACTCGAAAATCAGCGCCTGCGCCACCCGTTTTACCAACGAGATTCGCTCATGGTGATCAGCGATCACGTAACCCTCGAAGCGGGCACTGGAGCGGTCCATACCGCCCCCGGGCACGGCCAGGATGACTTCATTATCGGACAAAAATACGGTCTCGAAATATATAATCCAGTCGGTGACAATGGCTGCTTTTTGCCCGATACAGAGTTCTTCGCGGGCGAGCACGTGTTTAGCGCGAACGACCATGTGATCGAAGTCCTGAAACAAAAAGGCGCGTTACAGCATGAAGAAAAATTCCTGCACAGCTACCCGCATTGCTGGCGCCACAAAACCCCGATTATCTTCCGCGCCACCCCACAGTGGTTCATCAGCATGGAACAGGCAGGCCTGCGCGAATGCGCGATAAAGGAAATCAAGAAAGTACAATGGGTACCCTCCTGGGGACAGGCTCGAATCCAGAAAATGATCGAAAACCGTCCCGACTGGTGCATTTCGCGCCAGCGTTACTGGGGTGTACCGATTCCGATTTTCGTTCACAAAGAAACACAGGAATTACACCCGAATACTGCCGAGCTGATCGAAAAGGTCGCCAAACGTATCGAAGTAGCCGGGATTCAGGCCTGGTTTTCACTCGAAGCCGAGGAGTTACTCGGCGATGAAGCACAAGATTACATCAAGTTAACCGATACGCTCGATGTCTGGTTCGATTCGGGCACGACGCATTACAGCATCCTGCAAAAAGATGATCGATTTGATTTTCCTGCCGATATGTACCTGGAAGGCTCCGACCAGCATCGCGGCTGGTTTCATTCCTCTTTGCTGGCATCGTGTGCAATGCACGGTCAGGCGCCTTACCGCCAGGTATTGACCCATGGATTCACCGTCGATGCCAAGGGCATGAAAATGTCGAAGTCGGTCGGTAATGTCATCGCTCCAATCAAGGTAACCGACACGCTGGGCGCCGATATCCTGCGGCTCTGGGTTGCGGCGACCGATTACTCCGGTGAAATGTCTATATCGGACGAAATCTTGAAACGCACCGCCGACGTGTATCGGCGAATTCGCAATACCCTGCGCTTCCTGCTGGCCAATATCAACGGCTTCGATCCAGCCAAAGATCTAGTCGCAGCATCCGAACTACTCGCACTCGACCGATGGATTGTCGCGCAAACCCTGTCGTTGCAGAGGGAATTACAGCAGCTTTACGACACTTACCAGTTTCACGTGGCGGTACAGAAAATTCACAATTTCTGTTCCGAAACGCTGGGCGGATATTACCTCGATGTGATCAAGGATCGGCAATATACCACGCAGACAAACTCGCTGGCCCGGCGTTCGTGCCAGAGTGCGATGTTCCATGTCACCGAAGCGATGACACGTTGGATCGTACCTATATTGAGTTTTAGCGCTGACGAAGTGTGGGAAAACATTCCCGGTGAACGCGATGATCTGGGCGTATTCACTGCCGAGTGGTATGACGGCCTGTTCGACTACGAAAACGATCAGATCAAGCCTGAAGTCTGGGATCTGGTGGATCAGGTCCGCGCCGAAGTGTCCAGAAAACTCGAAGGTCTGCGACAGGATGGTGCGATAGGCTCAGGCCTCGACGCAGAAGTGACCATATATGCAGACCAGTCATTAATCGACCAACTGCAGGTGATTCACGATGAATTGCGTTTCGTGCTGATTACCTCGGAAGCGAGACTAGCGCCGATTGGCAAGCTGAAAAATGCTAAACCCGTAAAAATCGGAAGCGATCATCAAATAGTCGTCGATGCGATCGCAAGCGAACACGCCAAATGCGTACGTTGTTGGCATCACCGCGAGGAAGTGGGTAGTGACAGCACCCACCCGCAATTGTGTGCGCGCTGTATCGAGAACGTCGATGGCGATGGCGAAGTCCGGCAATATGCTTAAGCCCACAATATGCCTGGCTCACAATTAAGACTGTTATGGATCAGCGCACTGGTGGTTGCGCTGGATCAGCTGGCGAAATTGGTAGCCGAGTCGCTGTTATCCCCGCACCAGGCGGTCAATGTCTTACCCTTTTTTGACTGGTACCTGACCTATAACACCGGCGCGGCATTTAGTTTCCTCGCCGGCGCCGGTGGCTGGCAGCGCTGGTTTTTCGCCATCACCACAAGCATGATCAGTATCGTCATTTTATTCTGGATCAAAAAGCTGCCACCCACCGACAAAATAACCGGTATCTCGCTTTGTTTGATCCTCGGGGGCGCAATCGGCAACCTGATCGACCGTATTTACCTGGGGTACGTGATCGACTACATCCAGGTATGGCTCGGCACTTATCCCTGGCCAGCGTTCAATATCGCCGACGCGGCCATTAGTGTGGGTGCGACGATACTGATCGTGAGTGGCTTCGTAAAATCGGGTAAACCGGCAGCGTCAGAAAAATAGCCGCTAAAGTGTTAAAATCGTCGAGTTAGTCTATGCCCATGAACACCAAGACCTGAACTGATGGAAGTCCTGCTCGCCAACCCACGCGGTTTTTGTGCCGGCGTTGACCGCGCCATCGAAATCGTCGAACGCGCGATCCAGATGTTTGGTGCGCCTATCTATGTACGCCACGAAGTGGTGCACAACCGATATGTGGTCAATGACCTGAATCAAAAAGGTGCAATCTTCGTCGACGAACTCGATCAGGTGCCCGACAACAGTACCATTATATTTAGCGCGCACGGGGTTTCAAAAGCCGTACAAACCGAAGCCAAACGCCGCGGATTAAACATATTCGACGCCACCTGTCCGCTGGTCACCAAGGTGCACATGGAGGTCAGCCGCTACAGCCGTCAGGGTATAGAAACGATCCTGATTGGACACAGGGGTCATCCGGAAGTCGAAGGCACCATGGGCCAGTACGATAATTCCAATGGTGGCGAAATCTACATGGTCGAGTCATCGGATGATGTGAAGCGGTTACGCATCAAAAACCCGGAGGAATTGCGCTTCGTGACCCAAACAACCCTGTCCAGTGACGATACCTCGATGGTTATAGATACTCTGTATGAGTATTTTCCGCACATCCAGGGGCCTAAGAAAGACGATATTTGTTACGCCACCCAAAACCGTCAGGATGCCACCAAGCAACTGGCCGAGCAATGCGATCTGATCCTGGTAGTGGGGTCAAAAAACAGTTCCAACTCCAACCGCTTGCGGGAAATCGCCGAAAATAAAAATATCGAAGGCTACCTGATCGATAGTGCTGAAGATATCCAACTGGACTGGCTCAAGGATAAAAATCGAATTGGCGTAACCGCAGGTGCCTCAGCCCCCGAGCTACTGGTGCAAAATGTCATCGGTTTCCTCAACGACAATGGTGTTACCTCGGTCTCCTCACTGGGTTTCAGCGAAGATGTGGTTTTTTCCTTGCCGAAGGCGTTGCGGTAGTTGATCTTCATCGCAGCCCCACTTAACTTGAAATTGGGAATTAATAAGGGGAACTCAGTCCCATCGCCCCAATATCAGTATGGCGCTCCTAGAGTCACTTTACTCAGTAGATAGGTATAAGTCCCCCACCCAATTTCTCAATCAGCTAGGAGGCTGTCGGGTTTAGCCACCCGACACTGTAATATTGAGTACTGGTTCGAGACTTGGCCCCGGATTTTTGACCCAACAAAATTTGATGCGCACTCAGATGAGGGTGACTTCTCAAGATATTCTTTCCCTTAGCCATCCCATCAGCTTGCCAGTGCATACATTCGCTTCAGATTCCAGGCCAGGCACACCAGATTCCATTCACCTTGCGCCGCATCCAGTCCGCGAAGGTGAAAACGTCTAAAACCCAGCACTTCCTTGATGATGCCGAACACCGTTTCCACTGTAGACTTGCGCATGGCATACACCGCTTTACCTTCGGCTGTTTGTAAGCGATGCACCATGGCGGTGAGTGCATCGGCGTCCTCCGGGCAGGGCAAGGGTGGTTTGAACCGCTCTTCCAGGGAAATATTATGCCGCTGCCGACTGTCTGAGATATACGGTGTAATCTCCTCAGCCTCACAGCGGTTCACATTGTCCTCACTGAAATAACCCGCATCGGCCAATAAGCCTTCCGGCTTGCCCAGGCGATCTGCTATCTCATTCAATCGTTCCAGTGCCGGCTCGATCTGCTGCTTGTCGTTGGTCTGTTGCGTAATGTGGTTCTCAACAATCAGATGCGAGCCGATATCAACCGCAGCCTGTGCATTGTAGGCCTGCACAAAACCTTCTGCCGAGGGCATGATACGGGACTCTTCATCGGTGAAGTTGACCTGGTCCGTATCACGCGGACCCTCTACCGGCGGCTTGGGCGCGCGGCCACGAGCCTTCTTGGCGGTCTTCGCTTCTTTCTCCTGACGCCGCTGAGCTTCCCCTCATACTCAGCCTTCTCTGCTTCGTATCGCTCCTGGGCACGTCGCTCAATCTCTTCTTTAGCCTGGGCAATCTAGGACAGCTCACAACTGCTACTGTGGTTTACGATGCGGATACCACTCACGGTGGCAGTGGTGGCCCGGTTCTCGATATCAATGGCGATGTTGTGGCCGTCAACACCGCCATCATACCGGGGTATGGCGATTCCAATTTTGGTGTGCCTGTAGAGTACGCGAGGCGTTTGCTGGCAGAGGCCGATTTACTCTGAACGATCAGATCGAGCATCGCTTCGGTCGTGTTTGAATTTCTATTTTATGTCCGAAACGGGCGGCCTTGAACATCCGGAATGCTACCACCTTCGCATCATATAAATAATTACGCCCCCTTACCCATTGCCTTGAAGCTGAGAGCCTTGAAGCTGAGAATATCGGTTGAATTCGCCTCTGATTGAGGGCGTTGATCGGGCAAGTTTGCGGCCTTAATTTAATATCTCGGCTATTTCCCTGGTCGCCTGGTACAGTCTTATTAACTTTCCTTCGACGCGAAGAGTCAGTAAACCATGTTTGTCCACCGGTACCACGATATCGCCATGACGGTAAACATTAGCATCAAGTATGCTTCCCCTGGCTAATTTCATTTGCCATCCCGGCGGGAGAGGCTTGCCTCTCTCCAGGTTTTTTTGCAATCCGTAGGGGAGTATCTTGGACTTGTGATTTTCTTTTCCTGCAAAGGCGGGGCTGGCAACTAAGCCAGTCAGTATTAACCAAATAAGCAGATTTTTAGTAATCATGTTACAAGCTCCGAAAGCTGTGCATAAAATTAACGTGATACCCAAATGCCGTCAACCAGGCCAGGTTTCCTGGTATAGACGCTGCAAACCTCTTATCAACGTAAAGATTTAATACTTTATCACTGCTGATATGATGGATCTATGGTGAAATACTGGTTTGAAATCCGGGTTAAATAACCTCAGTGGTATTCATTGATGTTTTTTAGGCGATAATCTCGAGGTAATACGGCATGCATTTATCAAAAAAACTTCTTCTCCTGATCCCCCTGCTATTTGGGTTAAATAGTTGTAAAACCGAAAACCTGAAGCAGGTGATCAGTGTGCTGACCGAGCAGCAAGGGGCTTCACTTACCAGCCAGGAGGTTGCGCGCGGGTTAAAAGAAGCACTGATTCAGGGTATTTCCAGGGGCTCCAGTCAGGCTTCAAAGGTCGATGGCTATTTCAAAAACCCTCAAATCAAAATACCTTTTCCTCCAGAAGTTCGAAAAGTTGAAAGTGCTCTGAGAGATATCGGGCTAGACTCACAGGTTGACAGGTTCATTCTACAGCTTAATCGGGGGGCCGAACGAGCGGCGGCAGGCGCCAGGCCAATATTTGTCAATGCGATCAGATCGCTCACTATCGAGGATGCACTCACGATCCTCCGTGGCGAACCGAATGCTGCTACCATTTATCTGAAAAGAACGACATCGACCCTGCTTAAAGCGCAGTTTTTACCGGTGATCAGCAATGCGCTGGATGAAACAAAAGCGACCAGGTATTACGGCGATGTGGTGACACGATATAACAAAATCCCGTTGGTGAAGAAGGTCAATCCCGACCTCTACGGCTATGCAACGGATCGGGCCATCGAAGGCCTGTTTGCGCTCATCGCCAAAGAGGAGGCCAATATTCGCGCCAACCCGGTCGCTAGAACAACCGAATTGCTCGATCGCGTGTTTGGCAGCCAGGATTAAAAGTGTCCAGAAGCGATACGCCATATCACCCGGAGCTTAAAGGTTCTCCCCATCGAACCGGGGGCTAACGCCGTCTTTATTGTTACCGGTAGCGGTTATGGAAATTACCCTGGCAGGAATGGAATGGTTCGCGAACGGCGATCAAATCGGCCTCGACCACCAGCGCCCGCTGACAATCTCAGCTTTGCCTTTTAACAGCTTTTGAATGGAGAAAGTTTGATAAGCGAGGGTACTGTTTACGCGAGGCAGATTACTTTTAATATCATCGATCGGACGACTTCATAATTTCAAAGTGTTTGTTATACTGAGCGATCAAGGCTGGCCTAATTTTTTATAATAATCAAATTACATCTCCATGGAGGTGGCCATCGATCGAGAGTATGATCATTTGAACACCACTAATACCGTAGCGACAGGTTACTAAACAACACATTAAAACTCAGGAGATAAATAACCATGAAACAAAAATTTAATATTCGTGCGGCCGTCTTTGGCGCTCTTGTTTTTAGCCTTGCAGGCAGCGCTTTCGCTGGGGATCCGGCAAGCTGTAAAACCGTCACATTATCCGATGTTGGCTGGACCGATATTACCGCCACAACCGCGGCAACGAGTATAGTTCTGGAAGGCCTGGGCTATACCCCGGACGTTAAAGTACTTTCGGTTCCCGTTACTTATAAAAGTATGGAGACCGGCGACATCGATGTTTTCCTCGGCAATTGGATGCCTACCATGGAAGGCGATCTTGGCCCTTATCGCGATGCCGGTACCGTGGAAGTGATACAGCCGGCAAATCTGACAGGGGCTAAATATACCCTTGCAGTCAACAAGAAAGCGGCTGATGCCGGTTTGAAAGACTTCGCCGATATCGCGAAATTCAAAGACCAGCTGGATGGAGAAATTTACGGCATCGAGCCAGGCAACGACGGCAACCGTATTATCCTTGATATGATTGCCAGTGACGCCTTCGGCCTGAAAGGCTTTGAAGTGATTGAAAGCTCTGAACAGGGCATGCTGTCGCAAGTAACTCGCGCCAAAAAACGCGGCAATATGGTGGTGTTCCTGGGTTGGGCCCCACATCCGATGAATGCCAACTTCGAGCTGACCTATCTTTCAGGGGGCGATGACTTCTTCGGACCCAATTATGGCGGTGCTGAGGTTTACACCAATACCCGTAAAGGCTATTCAGGCGATTGCCCAAATATAGGCAAGCTGTTGTCTAACCTGCAGTTCTCACTGGCGATGGAAAACGAAATCATGGGTGCTATTCTCGATGATGGCCAGGAACCCAATGACGCTGCCAATGCCTGGTTGAAAGCCAATATGGGTGTGCTCGATGGCTGGCTAAGCGGTGTCACCACACTGGATGGTGGTAATGCCATGGCCGCGGTCAAGGCCCGGATAAATATGTAAATAAAAAGCGGATATTAAGGGGCTGGTTAAGTCAGGCCAGGCCCCTTTTTTTTTGCAATAAACACTCAAAGTAATCCTGAATCCGTGACTCCACTACTGCATATAGCGCCAGTCGCGAACCCAGAGTGACTTCATCACATTGAGGCTATAACAATGGAATGGCTGGAAAGTAATAAAATTCCGATTGGCAGATGGCTAGCTGATTTCGTAGATTTCTTAAACGAATACCTGTTTTGGCTTTTTGATGGATTCGCTATCGCGCTCGAATATGTTTTTGATTTGACTTCATTCGGCCTGCTTGCCATCCCGGCTTTCGGGATGATCGCGCTGATTGCAGCTGCGGCCTATTGGCTACATCGATCCTGGAAGATTTCACTATTCATCGTTCTTTCCATGCTACTGATCGTCAACCTTGGGTACTGGGAAGACACCATGGAAACTCTGTCTCTGGTAATTTGGGCAACGCTACTTTGCGTAAGCATCGGTATTCCTATTGGTATCGCGGCTGCACACCGCCCGAGACTTTGGGTTTCTATCCGTCCTATTTTGGATATGATGCAAACAATCCCAACCTTTGTTTACTTGATACCGGCGCTGACCCTGTTTGGACTCGGCCCCGTGCCAGGTCTTGTAGCAACGGTTATCTTTGTGGTGCCAGCTCCCATTCGACTGACCTATCTGGGGATTTCCTCCACCCCTGGCCCGATGATTGAAGCGGCTGAAAGTTTTGGTTCAACGAA
>JADFMY010000175.1 GCA_022563685.1 Pseudomonadota bacterium
CGGACGCAGCCTGAACAGATGAGCGATCAGGAATTTGCTGTCCATTTTGACAGTCTGAGGAAAGTCTATCCCGAACGGTTCGAGTATGAGCGTTATCGACTAACCGGGATCGCAAATAAAAAAGCAGCCGCGATTGCTCGCGAGCTGCTTTTTCAATAACTTTTTAAAAAAACCAGGTTAACTACAGAGCCACCTCAAAATTTCTTATTCCATTGAACACTAAGAATATCGACCGAGGCTTCATATTGACCCGATAATATTGCACCCGTGCCGTCGGCGTTGTTTATCGGCACATCATCTATAAAAAAATGCGAATAGCCAAGGTCTATGCTGCTCTTAGAATCTATCGTGTAACTCAAGCCGAATGATAGCCAGGTACGGTCATTACCTGGAGTTCTCGCTGTTCTAAATTCGGCACTGGGGACCGGAGTTTCATCGTAGGCCAGGCCAGCCCTCAACACCAGATTGCTTTCGTACTGGTAATCGAATCCAGCCGAATAGCGGAGGGTATCAACCCAGTTTTCAGGAGTAACCGTATCCGCCTGCGCAGGGTTATCATACCTGATGCGGAGTTCATCGAATGAACTCCAACCCGTCCAGGTAATATCGGCAAGATAAGTAACTTTCTCTACTTTATGTGCAATACTTAATGCCAGGCTAGCTGGCAAGGTGATCCCAGCATCAATACCAGTATCAATAAATACTGCACCTCCTACACCTCCTATAATACCGCCAGAATCAGTGGATGCAGCCGATGGTACCGTAAAAACCGCATTACCGCTTAATTTCAGGTCGATTTCTGAACGGTAGGCAACACCGAATACAGTATCTGTATCGATCATATACTGTAGACCTGCATTAAATCCGAATGCTGGGTCGCTGAGATTATCCCCTTCTAAATCTGCAAAACCATCATCGTACGCCAAAGGCACCGCACAACCTCCGATACCAAGGCCTGCGCAAACAGAACCAAAGTCAATGGCATTAGTAAATTTGATATCAGCAATTACCATGTTTATACCGCCTCCTACCGATAACTGTTCGTTAACCTGGTAAGCGATACTAGGATTGAAATTGATAGTCCTCAGGTCGGTTTCGACAGCATGGTATTTTCCTACCCAGTTAGCGTCATACCTGGTCGCCAATCCAAACAGGGTTTGGACGCCTAGTCCGAATTTCATTTGTTCGTGAATCGTTTTTACCAAATAAAGATTGGGTACAAAAGCACTAGCGCCACCATCATCGTCAGAACCTGGAAGGAGTGCGCCACCCAGAAGCGGGTTTATCGATGATGTTCCATCATTCGTGAACGCAGCATCGGGCAATATAATATGTCCTGCAATCGCTATTGAATCGCTCTCCAGTCGCATCATGCCGGCAGGATTAAAGAATATCGTCGATGCATCCGTGGCATGCGCTGCGGCGCCGGCATAAGCATTGCCCTGCCCGCTCGCACTGTTTACTAACAGCGCAAAACCCGAAGCCTGTGCCAGGCTCGGAATCCCAGCGACGAGTAGAGACCCTATAATAAGGAGTCGATAAGTATTATTGGTAATTATCATGTCCAGTCCATTTTTATTTTTACCTGCACTCTGCACTAACCTACTGTGGACAGGCTTATGTTAGTAAGCCGGCAACTCTGAATAAAATCGCCCATATTTGATATGGGTAAAGAATTATGAAGGCGGTAGAGAGCGGTTACTATACTAATGGCAGAAAAAATTTCAACCAACGAGAAGTGTGTGGCAGATTTAGCAAAATTGTGATGGGAAAATGGCTCTATCGGTTTAATCGACGCTTCCGGGAGACTGAAATTCCTAACAGGCTCATGCGCTGATGTATAGCTCATCGGCCTGTCGCCTGTCGTGGAACAGTAATTTAATGTAGAGCCATGTTTGACTAATTCACGGGTTTACATCGACAGCCCTGGCGGGTGCATAGAAATAAAAATCATTTTTGATGATTTCGAGCGCCGGCGGATTTCTATACGTGGATTGAGGGTTATTGAGCACTTGCGCTGAATCTTGCTGATGGTTATCATTGCCGCGAGGCGGTGATGCTAGGAGCCCAGCCGCGAGTTAAATCTGAACAAAACCATAGCAGGGGGCACGACAGTGGTACGCAGATACCGCGAATTTGCCTGTTAATCATAATCGATCGTCGCCGTGCTTTCGGCATTCGATCCTAAAACCAAAAGAAGGCAGTACTAGATGTCGACAAAAACAATGATAACGCCGGGGACTCCCGTACGACTGACTGGTACCAGTCGTTGTGCCGGGCTGTCGCTGGCTCTTTTAGCATCCTCTCTCTCCCTGGGCACGGCCCAGGCCGTGAATTTCACCCTGGGCGAGGTCGAAGGGCGTTTCAACTCTCAAATCTCGGTGGGGATCTCCTGGCGCGCGGAAGATCGAGACCTGTCGCTGATCTCGGCCGGTAACGGCGGCACCATACCGGTTGGCACTAACGGGGTCAATGACGACGGCAACCTGAACTTCGACGACGGCGATGCCTTCTCGAGGATCTTCAAGGGGGTGCACGATCTCGAGCTGAGTTACCAGAACCTTGGTCTTTTCGTCCGGGGCAAATACTGGTCTGACTTTGCACTGGAAGATGACGACCGCCCCTGGGGCAATATCGTCAATGGCTATACCAGCGGGGTGCCTCTCAGTGACGAGGGCTTCAATGACTTCGCCAAATTCTCCGGCGCCGAACTGCTGGACGCCTTCATCTATGGCGACTTCGAGCTGGGGGATAGACCCCTGGATGCCCGCCTGGGCCGCCAGGTGGTGAGCTGGGGCGAGAGCACCTTTATCCAGGGGGGCATCAATACCATCAACCCCATCGATGTCTCGGCCTTCCGCCGGCCCGGGGCCGAAATCAAGGAAGGCCTGCTGCCGGTCAATCTACTGTTTGCCAACCTCGGCGCAACCGATAATCTCAGCGTAGAGGGTTTCTATCAGCTCGAATGGGAACCCACGGCCATCGATGGCTGCGGCACCTACTTCTCCAACGTGGACTACGTGGCCCAGGGGTGTAATTCGGTGACCGTTGCGCCTGCGGGACTCCTAGTTCCTTCGCCCTTTGGTCCCTTATTTCTCGCCGATGCGGGCGCCCTTGCTGCTGGCTTCGCCTCTAGCCGTGCCGCC
>JADFMY010000088.1 GCA_022563685.1 Pseudomonadota bacterium
CCTAGACCCGATGCCTAACGTATGCCAGTTTCTGGACGTACAGCGCACCGACCCGGCGAAAAAATCAGTGCTAATTCGGGTAAAGGAATTCACCGAAATCTATAGTGAATTCGGCCAACAGGATGCCGCCAACCAGTCCGATCGTTGTATCGAATGCGGTAACCCCTATTGCGAATGGAAGTGTCCGGTACACAATTACATCCCTAACTGGCTGAAGCTGATTGCCGAGGGCAACTTGATCGAAGCCGTCGAAATGTGCCATAAAACCAATAGCCTGCCGGAAGTCTGCGGGCGCGTATGTCCGCAGGACAAACTCTGTGAAGGCGCCTGTACCCTGAATACCGGTTTTGGCGCAGTCACCATAGGTGCGGTAGAAAAATATATTACCGATACGGCGATCGAGCAGGGATGGTCGCCAGACCTGTCGGCCGTGGTCGACAGCGGCAAGAAAGTCGCTGTGATCGGTGCAGGACCCGCCGGCATCGCCTGCGCCGACGTGCTCGCGCGCAATGGCGTTGCAGCGGTGGTATACGACCGCTACCCGGAAATAGGCGGTTTGCTCACCTTTGGCATCCCATCTTTCAAGCTCGAAAAGAACGTGATCACGCGCAGGCGTAAAATGTTTGAAGACATGGGGGTAGAATTTCGTCTGAATACCGAGATTGGCAAGGACGTCGAATTTGAAGCCTTAGTCGCTACCCACGACGCTGTATTTCTGGGCATGGGAACCTATAGCTATATGAAGGGTGACTTCCCGGGAGAACACAAGGCAGGAGTATACGAAGCCTTGCCTTACCTGGTAACCCACATCCACCACGAAATCGATTTTGAAACCGAATCTAAACCCGATTTCATCGATCTTGCGGGCAAAAATATTGTGGTCCTCGGGGTGGGCGATACTGCGATGGATTGCAATCGAACGGCAATTCGTCAGGGTGCCAGCAGTGTCACCTGCGCGTATCGCCGCGACGAAGCCAACATGCCCGGATCGATGCGCGAGGTGGCTAATTCCAAAGAAGAAGGCATCCGGTTTTTATTTAACCGCCAACCAGTAGAAATTATCGGAGATTCCAGCGTAGAAGGTGTGAAGCTGGTTTCGACCCAGCTAGGCGAACCAGATCATCAGGGACGTCGCCGTCCCGAGGTCATTCCAGGATCCGACGAAATTCTGGCAGCTGACGCGGTTGTCATCGCATTTGGATTTCGCCCGAATCCGGCAGTATGGTTCTCTGCCAACCAGATTGACACCGATGAATCAGGCAAGGTTGTGGCGCCAGAGCAGGGTGACCTGCCTTTTCAAACTTCGAATGCAAAGATTTTCGCCGGCGGTGACATGGTGCGTGGATCTGACCTGGTGGTTACTGCCATCTACGAGGGCAGAAAAGCGGCAGAAGGTATTCTGGATTACCTGGAGGTATAAGTCATAATCTTTCCTCGACTAAAGAACGATCGCCTGATAAAAGCACTCTTGCGCCAACCAACCGATACTACACCCGTGTGGATCATGCGCCAGGCGGGCCGATATCTGCCCGAATACCGGAAGACGCGCGAGCAAGCCGGTGGCTTCCTCGATCTGTGCAAAAACAAGGAACTCGCCTGCGAAGTCACGCTGCAACCGTTGCGCCGATTTGATCTTGATGCAGCCATCCTGTTTTCAGATATCCTGACGATACCCGACGCGATGGGACTGGGTCTGTATTTTGGGGAAGGTGAAGGGCCGAAATTCGAACACCCGGTACGTAGCGAAAGCGATATCGATAAATTATTCGTGCCCGACCCTGCAGACAAATTGCGCTACGTCACCGATGCGATCACCCTGACCCGATCCGAACTCGATGGCAAGGCGCCCCTGATAGGATTTAGCGGTAGCCCCTGGACGCTCGCGACCTATATCGTCGAAGGGGGTAGCTCGAAGGACTACCACCACGTCAAGGGCATGATGTATGAAAACCCTGGTGCATTGCATAGACTGCTGGATATCCTGGCGCGATCGGTGGTGGCTTATCTGAATGCCCAGATCGAGGCGGGAGTCCAGGCGGTGATGATTTTCGATACCTGGGGTGGCGTGTTGTCCCCGCAAACTTACCGCAGCTTTTCGCTCGACTATATGCGGCAAATCGTATCCGGGTTAAAACGCCAGCACGAGGGACAGACTATCCCGGTAACGCTGTTTACCAAGGGCGGCGCACAATGGATAGAGGCAATCGCTGACAGTGGCTGCGATGCGGTCGGACTGGACTGGACGATCGATATAGACGAGGCCAAACGTCGCATTGGCGATAAGGTAGCCTTACAGGGAAACCTCGATCCCTGCCTGCTATACGCTTCGCCGGAAACCATTCGCGCTGCGGTCAGGGATGTGATCACCCGCTATGGCGCCGACCCAGGTCATGTGTTTAACCTGGGACACGGCATTCACCAGACGGTCGATCCCGAACGTCTTGCGATCCTGGTCGATGCGGTGCACGCTTGTGGCCGCGAAATTCGCAATTAGCTCGTTTCTCGGAAAATCCTTTTAAAAGAAGCTCTTCCCCAAAATCGGGCTTTGTAGGGTCGCCCAGAGGATTATCAAATTTATTCGACCAATAATTGAATCAGGGAAAGAGCTTTAAAAGATATCCTCAACGATCTCGTCTTCACTTTCCGCAATGCTAACGGTAGACCGATCGGCGGAACCGTTGCTCGATTTGGTAATCACTTTTTCTTCGGGAGCGTACTCCACCCTGAATATTTCGAACTGGCTGTTGATGGTATCCTGACCCGCGCGTTCTCCGGTCTTTCCATCGATTCTGATCGTAACCAGGCCTTCGGGCTGTTCTTCCAGATTTTCCGGGCTACCGTCGAGTGCAGATTTCATGTATTCAAGCCACATCGGAAGCGCAGCACGACTACCGGTTTCCCGATTGCCCAGTGTTTGCTGGTTATCGAATCCAACCCATGCACTCGTTATGATCTGATCGTTGAATCCGCTAAACCAGGCGTCTACCTGGTCGTTGGTAGTTCCTGTCTTACCACTAATATCGGCGCGCCCTAATGCCTTTGCACGCACAGCGGTGCCTCTGTTCACGACCTCGCGCATCATCGAGCGCATGATAAAGGCATTTTGGGCAGAAATAACGCGTGGTGCGTATCGAACGGGTTCGATCTCTTCTTCGTTAGTGGTCAGCTCACCATCCGCGAGTGGTATTTCGACTACGCCTTCAGTTTGTACTCCTTCGATTTCAGCTTCTTCGGTTTCAGCCGCTTCCGCCTTTTCCAGTTGTTCCAGCGATTCCAGCTCACAACCCTGGCATACAGATAACGGTTTATGCTGGAAAATTACCTCCCCCTCGCCCGATTCGATACGGCTGGTGATATAGGGGGTCACCAGATACCCGCCATTGGAAAATACCGAGTAGGCGCGCACTATTTCTAAGGGTGAAAATGTGCCACTGCCCAAAGCAAGCGAGAGATCATATGGCATATCCTTGCGCTCAAATCCAAACCGCTGCAGATATCGAGTCGCGTAGCGCAGTCCGATCGCCTGCAATATTCGGATCGAGACCAGGTTCCTCGATTTTACCAGCGCCTCTCGAAAACGTGTGGGACCATAAAACCGCCCTGAATAATTTTCCGGCCTCCAGGTCGCTTCTAGCGAGTCATCATCGAAAACCACCGGGGCATCGTTGATGATAGTCGCCGCGGTAAACCCTTTCTCCAGGGCAGCCGAGTAGATAAACGGTTTGAAATTCGAGCCTGGTTGCCTTTTTGCCTGGGTGGCACGATTGAATTTATTTTTGAAATAGTCGAAACCACCGACCATAACCTGTATCGCGCCATCGGATGAGTCCATCGACACGATTGCGCCCTCAACCTTTGGCACATCGGCCAGTAACCACTGATCATCACGTTGTTCGAGCCAGATGACATCACCTACTGACAATACATCGGCCATGCTGGCAGGCGGATTGCCGATCCTGTCAGGGTCCACATATTCTGCGGCCCAATCGACCCCGCCCACAAATCTTAATTCGATATTTTCATAATTCGAGATCAGAACGGTTGCAAATTCTTTGCTGAGCTGGGGATCTTCTTCGCTGGATACTGCTTCATTGGCCGGGATTTCTTCATCCTCCACCAGGTCTTCGTCAATCGAAATGACAACACCTTTGCGCAATCCACCGATACGTTCATCGCTCACCAGATCCTCATCAAACGGATCTTCGATCACACTGGTCAGATCGATAGAACCAACGACACCCCGATAACCGTGGCGCCGGTTGTAATCAAGCAGGGTCCGACGTAAAGCGCGATTGGCCACCACCTGAAGCTCCCCATCAATACTGGTATAGACTTTCAAACCGGTTTTATACACGTCTTCGCCATACTGCTCGAAAAGCTCAGCGCGAACTATTTCAGCCACATAGTGGGCATCGGCGATAGTTCGGGTTGCATGTAACTCTGCAGTGACAGGCTCGATACGCGCCAGGTCATATTCTTCGTCATCGATATAGCCCAGAGTTCTCATACGGCTCAGGATGTGGTCGCGTCTGATTAACGCCCGCTCCGGGTTGATTATTGGATTGTACTTGGACGGCGCCTTGGGCAGCCCGGCGAGCATAGCCGCCTGCGCTATGGTTAAATCTTCCGGTGCTTTGTCGTAATAAATATTCGAAGCGGCAACGATTCCGTAGGCTCGATGCCCCAGGTATATCTTATTCAGGTATAACTCGAGGATCTTTTCCTTACTCAATTCGCCTTCAATTTTTAGCGCCAGCAAGATTTCGTTGAGCTTACGCGTATAGGTTTTTTCAGAACTGAGGAAAAAATTTCGCGCGACCTGCATGGTTATGGTGCTACCACCGCGGGTCTTCCTGCCGGTAGTCACGAGTTCGTATGCAGCTGCGGCCAGCGCCAATGGATCCACGCCAGCGTGCTGCCAGAACTGATCGTCCTCAGCCGATACAAGCGCGTTAATTATGGATCTGGGAATATCCTCGAACCGGGCAGGAATTCGTCGATGTTCGCCAAATTCGGCCAGCAAAATATCGTTCTTGTCGTAAACTCTAAGAGGTACCTGTAATTGCGCATCCTCCAGATGTTCAATAGATGGCAAAGTAGGCACCAGTATGCTGTAGATATAAAATGCCCCTGCAATCAACAGAATTGACCCTGCCGCGAACAGCCATGATATAATTTTTATCAGTTTTATCATGAGGTTACGGAATATATGTAATCAAATACATGAAAAAGTATCGACAAGTGTACTTTCTTGCACTAGACTCGTAGATCGGCGAAATAGAATTATTTAACATTTAATCACTTACAACTAGATCTTAATGTAATTTATAACTAAGATTGACCAACATAGGCGCATGATGAGGGATACCTGTGTTTTTATCACGAAAAAAACCACCGCTTGTCGGCTTAGACATTAGTTCTACATCTGTGAAGATGATAGAGCTCAGCAAGACTGGCTCCAGTTATCGCATCGAAGGTATCGGTGTCGAGCCTATACCTGCTAATGCAATTATCGACAAAAATATCGCCTTAGTCGAATCGGTGGGTGAGAGTGTAAAGCGTGCGCACAGCAAGTCAAAAATAAAATCGAAAAATGTTGCGATCGCGGTGGCTGGATCTTCGGTTATCACGAAGAAAATTACCATGCCCTCGAACCTGTCTGAAGATGAGATGGAAGGCCAGATCCAGCTCGAAGCCGACCAATACATCCCCTACCCTCTGGAAGAGGTTAACCTTGATTTCCAGATTCTGGGCGAAACCGAAAATAATCCCGAAACCGTTGATGTTTTGCTAGCAGCCTGCCGAAGTGAAAATGTTGACGACCGCGTTGCGGCTGTCGAACTCGCCGGTTTGACCGCTAAAATTGTCGACATCGAAGCCTACACCATGGAAACGGTATTTTCCGCCTTTTCCTCACACATGCCTGACGAAGGTATGGAGAAGACTATAGCCATTATCGATATGGGTGCCACCATGACCAGTCTCAGTGTCATCTATAATCACCAGCTAATTTACACGCGCGAGCAGAATTTTGGCGGCAAGCAACTGACCGAAGAAATTATGCGTCGCTACGGCCTTTCTTACGACGAAGCCGGACTTGCGAAAAGACAGGGCGGTTTACCAGACAACTACGAACCCGAAGTACTCGAACCCTTCAAGGAAACAACGGCGCAACAAGTCAGTCGGTTTCTGCAATTCTTTTACTCCGCCGGCGGTGCTCATGGCGATATCGATCATCTGGTATTAGGCGGAGGCACCGCTTGTCTGCCCAACCTGGCAGAATTGGTCGAATCGCATATCGGGGTGCCAACCACTATTGCCAATCCATTTATCGATATGTCATCGTCGTCCAGGGTTAACAAGACCAATCTGGAGTCTGACGCGCCGTCGTTCCTGATCGCTGCAGGACTGGCAATCCGGGGAGCTGAACACGTATGACAAGAATTAATCTACTACCCTGGCGTGCGGAGCTTCGACAGGAACAGAAAAAAGCATTCGGCATGCTCCTGGTATTAATTATGGTACTGGCTGGCGCAATCGTTGGGTTAATCCATATCCAGATGGGCGCCAAGATCGATTACCAACTGTCACGTAACCAGTATATAAGAGATGAAATCACCAAATTGGACAAGCAAATCGCCGAAATTAGCGATTTGAAGAAAGTTCGCCGTAGCCTGCTGGAAAGAATGGAAGTAATCCAGGATTTACAGGGTAGTCGTCCGTCGATCGTGCATCTGTTTACCGAAATAGTCAGCACAGTGCCCAATGGGGTTTACCTTAAAACCTTAAGCCAGACCGGTAACCACCTTGTAATGACTGGAGAAGCCGAATCGAATGCGCGGGTCTCTACCTATATGCGCAACCTCGACGCTTCGGACTGGCTCAAGGAGCCTAACTTAAAGGTGATCGAAATCGAAGATATAAAAGTGAACCGAATCAGCGCTTTTACCCTGACAGTCAAGCAAACTTCACCCGATGCAACCGAAGACGATGACGTAGACGATGGAGGAATTCAATAATGAATTTCGAAGACCTACGAAATCACCTGGAACCTGAAAATATAGGTAACGCCCCACTTTCGGTACGGATAGGAGTCGTTGGTACATTATTCGCCTGCATTATCGCCGCCGGATTATATTTTGATACGCAAGAACAGCTTAAGGTGCTGGAAAGGCATCAGAAAAAGGAATTCGAAATCAAGGAAGAATTCAAAGTGAAGGCTGGTCAGGCAGCCAAGCTTGACCTGTACAAGGAACAGTTAGCCGAAATGCGGGCTTCATTCGGCGCCTTACTCCGGCAGTTACCGGAGAAAACAGACGTCGAATCTTTACTCGTTGACGTGTCACAAACCGGCCTGGCGAGCGGAGTGGAAATCCAAAAATTCAAGCCAAGTGCCGAGGAGAAAAAAGGATTCTATGCGGAATTACCGATAACGTTGGAAGTGATCGGTTCTTTTCACCAAATGGCGACATTTATCAGCGGTATTGCGGCCTTGCCTCGCATCGTAACCATCAGCGATCTGAAGCTTGAACCTTTGAAGGCAACTGGCCGGCAAGAACCCGATTCAGGCAAGTTACAAATGTCCGCGACGGCAAAAACCTATCGTTACCTTCAGGAAGACGAGCAATGACAGGGCTGCCGACAAAATACATCAGATTTACCCTGGCTATCGTGATGACAGGCCTCCTTTCCGCCTGTAATCAGGGCCTGGGGGATTTACAGCGGTTTGTACAGCAAGTCATAGCCCAGCCCCCGGGTAGAATTTCACCGATTCCAGAATTTCAACCCTATCAAAATTTTGAATACAATTCGCAAGATTTACGCGACCCATTCAAGTTAGTGGATTTCAGGCGGCCGGATGAGATTCCCGAAGAAATCGGGCAATTGACTACCGGGCCGAGACCAAATATCGATCGGCTACGCGAACCACTGGAAAATTTTCCACTGGACACCCTGCGGCTGAAAGGCACTGTGACAAAAGATGGTATCAAGTGGGGTTTGATATTTGCGCCAGACAATACCATACATCGTGTACTGGAAGGCCATTTTATGGGCCAAAACCATGGCCGCATTATTTCAGTTAGCGACTATCTCATCGAATTGACCGAAATCGTACCCGATGGGCTGGGCAATTACATCGAACGGTCTTCGGCCGTAGCGCTGATCGAATAGCGAGAGGAATCATCCATGAACTTAATCAACCCAGGAAATATGACAAAAGGAATATTCGAAATTTCGCTGGCCGGGATTTGCCTGCTTGTATCAGGCTTTAGTAACGCAATTGCCAGAGAATTAATCGGGCTTGACTATTCGGTAATGACAGGAAATACAGTACAACTCGTATTCACTTTTGACCAGGCGGCGATTGAACCGCGTACCTTCACTATCGATCAGCCGGCACGAATTGCCCTCGACTTTGCCGAAACCGACAACAAATTGGAACAGAGAAACATGCGGGTTGGCATAGGCAATCTGCAAAGCATTATTTCGGCTTCGGCAAAAGGCCGCACGCGTGTGGTGCTGAATCTTACTCGGAAAACCGAATACGTTACGCAGGTGAGTGGTAATCAGGTGACACTGACCTTAGCTGGCTCGGCGCGGGAAGCGATTGTTACCACTAAAGCCACCGACACATCGATCAGTCGTGCTTCATTGACCGACTCCGCTAGTACCATTGCCAAGGGCGTCACTAATATCGACTTTAAACGTGGCCCGAATGGTGAAGGACGTATCATTATCAACTTGACCAGCACCTCGATCAGCAGCGATGTCTGGCGCGAAAATAACATCGTATATGTCGAATTGATCGGTTCGCAACTACCGGAGATATTGCAGCGACGTATGGATGTTAGTGACTTCGCCACCCCGATCAGCCACATCGACACCATCCAGGATGGGTCGAATATCATGATGACCATTACCTCCATTGGTGATTTCGAGCATTTGGCTTATCAAACCGATAGAATTTACACCATTGAAGTAGCGCCGATTTCCAGGGAAGAAGTGGAGCAAAGGAAGAAGGCCAAGTTTGGTTTTACCGGCGATCGACTATCGCTTAATTTCCAGGATATCGAAGTGCGTTCGGTATTGCAGCTACTCGCCGACTTCACCGGCCTGAACCTCGTCGTCAGCGACTCGGTTGAGGGCAATCTCACACTACGCCTGAAAAATGTCCCCTGGGATCAGGCCATGGATATCATCCTGAAAACCAAGGGCCTGGCTCAACGAAGGTCCGGCAATGTTATTTTAATTGCACCTACTGACGAGATCGCGGCGCGAGAAAAACTTGAACTCGAGTCACGCAAACAGGTTGAAGAACTGGAACCTTTACGTACCGAATTTATCAAGGTGAACTATGCCAAGGCCGAGGAGATGGCCGAGTTACTGAACCAGGAAGATAACGCCATCCTGTCCCCTCGCGGTTCGGTCAGTGTCGATGTCAGAACCAACACGCTACTGGTCAAAGACACCGTCAATAGCCTGGCCAATGTCCGTCGGTTACTCGTGGAGCTGGATATTCCGATTCGACAGGTATTGATCGAATCTCGTATCGTCATTGCGAACGACGACTTTAGCAAAGAACTCGGCGTTCGATTTGGTGTCAGCAGCACCAACATAACTGCAGGCGTTCCCGGGAGTGGGGGCGCCATTGCGGGCAATTTAAACGGTACCGCCGACCTGTTTAACACCAATACTATTCTGGTGACTGACGGCCTCAATGTGAATCTGCCGGTACAAAATCCGGCGGGCACCTTCGCGCTGGCACTGGCTAAATTACCATTGGGTACGCTGCTTGAACTGGAATTGTCTGCAGCACAGATAGAAGGCCGCGGCGAAGTGGTGTCCAGCCCTCGTGTTATTACGGCCGATTCGCATACAGCCCGGATAGAACAGGGTGTAGAAATCCCCTACCTGGAACTGGACGACGGCAATGCTACGCTAAAATTTAGAAAAGCAGTCCTCTCCCTCGAAGTGACGCCGCAGATTACACCGGATGACCGAATAATTATGGATCTTGACGTACGCAAGGACTCGCTGGGTGAACTGGTGTCGTTCGGTGCGGGTCTGTTTGCACCCACTATCGATACTCGTAAGGTGCAATCCCAAGTGCTGGTCGACAACGGACAAACCGTGGTACTTGGCGGTATCTATGAAACGGTGCAAAGAACCCAGGTAACCCGGGTACCGTTTTTTAGCGATATACCCCTTATCGGTAACCTGTTTAAATCCACCATCAGCGTAAACGACCGTTCTGAATTATTGATATTCATCACCCCGAAAATATTACAGGGTGCGAATCTCGACATTCGTTAATTCCTCCCCTGCCTGACCTTTGAGGGCAGTCACAGACTGCCCTTTTTTTATCGCCAGATTCCCTGGATCCATAATTTAAGGAGGAAGTTTCTACTCCCCCCCCCCAACCAGGCGGAACAATTATTCGCGCCAAGCCTGATTTATTGAATTCGTTTCTAGTATCATACCTTCGTGAATTCGCAAAATATTATTCTGATTGGGCCGATGGGATCGGGCAAATCTACCATCGGTAATATCCTGGCAAAAAATCTGCATCGAGAATTTCAGGATAGCGATCACTTTATCGAGAAAAAAACCGGCGTTGACGTCGCCCGGATTTTTGACATCGAAGGCGAAGAAGGTTTTCGAGAGCGGGAAACAAAAGCCCTGAAAGAATTGCTCAGTCATAATAATCGTGTCATCGCTACAGGCGGCGGGTCGGTGGTCAGCAAGAAAAACCGGGCCCTGCTTAAATCTAAGGGCTATATCATCTTTCTCGACACATCGGCAAATCAGCAAATGTACCGACTACGACGCGACAAAAAAAGGCCGTTATTGCAAACCGAAAACCCGCTTGAGCGTCTTGAAAAACTGCTGGAAGTACGCCGCCCGATTTACCTCGATCTTGCCGATCTTGCAGTAAAAACCGATCGCCGGGTGGCACGTAAACTGGCCGCTGATATCCTTAAACAGTTACCCGACCACCTGAAATAGGATTACCGAGAAAACCATGTCGCTTATCCACACGCTCAAGGTCGATCTCGGCGATCGAAGTTACCCCATTTATATCGGCGATAAGCTGCTAGCCCAGGCCTCCTTACTGGGCAAGCACATAAAAGGTCATTCCGCCCTGATCGTTTCCAACACTGCCGTGGCGCCACTGTACCTGGCATCTGTACAACAGTCCCTGGATGCCCACAATATTCGCCACGACAGCCTGATTCTTGACGACGGGGAGCAATACAAAACAATCGCTTCGGTCGAGAGAATCATCGACACGCTGCTACAACGAAGACACGACCGACAAACCACTCTGGTAGCACTGGGTGGTGGCGTAGTCGGCGATATCGCCGGTTTTGCGGCGAGTATTTACCAGCGCGGCGTGCATTATGTCCAGATTCCCACCACCCTTTTATCCCAGGTCGATTCGTCCGTTGGCGGAAAAACCGGGGTCAATCATGCGCTCGGCAAAAATATGATCGGCGCCTTTTACCAGCCACAATGTGTTATTGCCGATACCTCGACACTCGACACCCTGCCCGCCCGAGAGCTGAGCGCCGGCCTGGCCGAAGTCATCAAATATGGCCTGATTCGTCATGCAGAGTTTTTTGAATGGCTGGAGTTGAATATTCAAAAGTTGATAGATCGCAATCAGGAGGCATTGTGCGAGGCAATTCGGGTATCTTGCGTCTGCAAAGCCGAAGTTGTCGCCATCGACGAGCGCGAAGCCGGAATCCGCGCCATTTTAAATCTCGGTCATACCTTTGGTCACGCGATCGAATCGACCATGGGTTATGGCAACTGGCTGCATGGCGAGGCCGTTGCTGCAGGCATGGTGATGGCGGCTGACCTGTCAGAGCGTCATCAATGGGTCGATAAAAAAGTGAAACAGCGCACCATAGCCTTGCTCGAACAATCCTCGCTGCCGATAAAATCTCCCTCCGAAATGACCCCCGATCAATACATGAATGCGATGGCGATCGACAAAAAAACCGTTGAAGGCAAGATTAAGCTGGTATTGCTAAAAAACCTCGGCGAGGCATTTGTCACTGCCGATTACAATCCTGAATTACTCGAACAGACACTCAAATATTGTTAGGGAAGGTCTGATTTATTCAGGCCTTCCCGCAGTACATGGATGTGCTGCCAAAATCGATGCCGCTAAGGCATTGATTTTGTGAGACAAATGAAAATCACATTTTTCGTTTGTCGTCCTCTGAGAATTC
>JADFMY010000089.1 GCA_022563685.1 Pseudomonadota bacterium
TAAAAAGCTATCGGTATGGGTGATCGAAAAGCTCGGGTCTGCTGATGCCTAGTGCAGTCACGCGCAACCCACCGAGGTGGAAACGGAAACCAGCGCCAGGGAAGGCCCCGAAGAAAACCCGCACGCGGTCGACCATAGCTAAATCTGACACGACCCCCTCGAGTAAAAAGAAACCAGCACCGAAGAAGCCAGCGACGCGAAGAAAACCCGCGCCGGTCCCCATAGCTAAATCTGACACTGCTCGATCGAGTAAAAAGAAGCCGGCACCGAAGAAAAAGGCAGCTCTAAAAAAAACGCGGAAGCCCATTGATTCCAAACGAGAAAAAAAAGGGGCCCTAACACACGACCAGGATCTATTTGAACTAATCTCGCCGGCCAGCGCGCCGGCCCCGGAGCCCGCCGGCGCGATACTCGACCAGCGGTTAATGCTGCCGCAAAAGGTGTGCGCGATCGCATTCAACATATCAGTCGAAGCGCTCAAAAAATGGAAGGTGAAACCACGCGGCAAGCTCGGGCGTGAAACGCTGTACTATCTCCCTGACCTGGTCGCCTATCGCCTGGAGCGTGACGAGTCCGGGCGATTAAGTCTGACCGATGAACGCGCCCGCTTGTCGAAAGCACAAGCGGACCGCGTATTGCTGGAACTGGAAACCTTGCGCGGCAACTTGATCCCGGCCGATGTTTTATTGCAAACTTGGGAGCCTTTAATTGCAGCGGCGCGGTCGAAATTCCTGGCGCTGCCGAGCAAGCTCAAAACAGCCATCCCCAAATTGACCGATAGCGACGTGAAGAAAATCCAGAAAATCACGCGCTCAACATTAGAAAGTTTAGCCAATGCCAAAATATCAAAAAAACCTGAATAACATTATCGAGAGACTGCACCGGCAATTTGCCCCACCGCCCGAGCTCACGCTCTCCGAGTGGTCGAAAAAGTACGCGCAACTATCGCCCGAATCATCAGCGGAAGCCGGCGCCTGGCACTCGATCCCGTACCAGGATGGCATCATGGACGCAATCACCGATCCGAACACCGAGCGGGTTACGGTAATGAAGTCGGCCAGGATCGGCTACACAAAGATTTTAAATAATACGATCGGCTATTACTCGCACCTGGACCCATGCAATATTCTACTGGTACAGCCCACCATCGAGGATGCGCAAGGGTACAGCAAAGACGAGATTGCGCCGATGATTCGGGACACCCCGATACTGGAAGGAATTATCAGCGACCCAAAAACCCGCGACGGCAAAAACACCATATTAAAAAAGATGTTCCCCGGCGGCATTTTGTACATGGTCGGCGCCAATAGTGCGCGCGGATTCCGGCGCATATCCGCACGCATCGTGCTATTCGACGAAATCGACGGTTACCCGCCGAGCGCCGGCACCGAGGGCGATCAGATTAAGCTCGGGATTAAACGCACCGAGGGTTATTGGAACCGCAAGATCGTCATGGGCTCAACGCCCTTAATCCAGTCAGAAAGCAAAATCGAGCGTGAATATGAAAACAGCGACAAACGCCGCTTCTGGGTGCCCTGTCCGTCATGCGGGGAATATCAAACGCTTAAATGGTCCGGTATGAAATGGCCCGACGGCGAGCCGGAAAGGGCATTTTATGTTTGCGAACATCACGGCTGTCTGGTCGATCACAGCCAAAAACAGGGCATGGTCGAAAAGGGAGCCTGGCGAGCCGAGAAACCATTTAAAGGCCACGCCGGTTTTCATATCTGGGCAGGGTATTCGTTTTTACCGAAGGCGGCCTGGGGGATACTCGCGCGCGAATGGATGGACTCGCAAGACGATACCGAGGCGCTGCAAACCTTTATTAACACCACACTAGCGGAGAGTTGGAAAGAAAATTCAGAGCAGCCCGACTATGCGGTCCTGCAAAAACGCGCGGAAGTTTACACCAGCGCCGCGGCCGGCGGTTACGTGGTAACGGCCGGCGTCGACGTGCAGGCCGACCGGTTGGAAATGGGCGTGGAATCCTGGGCGCCAGGGGAGGAAAACTGGCAGGTGGACTACCTGGTATTGTTCGGCGATACCACTCAACCCGAGGTATGGAAAGATTTATCGGCAGCTTTGAATCGCGTCTACATCAACGACGCCGGCGCCATGCTGCCAATTTCGGCGACCTGTATTGATAGCGGATACAATACCTCTTATGTTTATTCTTTTGTCAAAAAGAACGCCGTTCGGCGGGTGTATGCGACCAAAGGAATGCCGGGCACCGGATTGCCGATCGTCAATAAAGCCACGAAAAAGAAGACTGGTCGCGACCCGCGCCCCGTGCGGCTGTTTAACGTAGGGGTGGACGGCGCGAAGACTGTTATATATCATCGACTACAGACAAAGGAGCCGGGGCCCGGTTATCGTCATTTCCCGGTCGAATTCGAAACCGAATATTTTGAGGGGTTGACTGCTGAACGTATCGTTACCAAAAAACGCCGAGGGTTCGAATATCGAGAATGGCGTAAAACCAGGCCGCGCAATGAGCCGCTTGATATCGCCGTGCTAAACCTGGTCGCGCTTAAAATATTGAATCCGACCTGGGAAGTCATCGCCGACTATCCTGCAGCGCCGGCCGATACACCATCACCGCCGCCGAGCAAAACATTCAACCGCACCACCGGCCGCGGATTCGCGAGGCGATGAAATGACACTGACTGAAGCACAAACACATCTTGACGCCTGGCTCGATGCGGATACCGCGACATCGAAAGGCCAGGGCTATACGATCGGCAACCGGGCGCTAACCAGGGCCGACGCGCGGGCGATAACCGATAAAATCACGTATTGGAATCGAGTGGTCAAAACCCTAACTGCTAAAAACGCCGGCATGAAAAACCCAGGCGTGAGAATTGCCACATGGAACTGATCGAAAATATCATTAAGGCAATATCGCCAAAGCTGGCCGCTCGGCGTGCAGCCTGGAATCTGCGCAACGCCAGGCTATACGAGGCCGCAACCAATAGCATCTATCACAAAAAGCCAGGCGCCGGCGGCAGCGGCGACAAAACCATGGACAGCGCGAGAGAAAAAATCCGCGACTGGGCCCGATACCTGGATGAAAATCATGACCTGGCGATCGGTATTCTCGACGAGCTGGTCAATAAAGTGATCGGTACAGGAATCAGGATGGAACCGACCACGGCCAGCAGCACCGGGAAATTAAATAGAAAACTAAACAAGGAAATCCGCAAGCTCTGGCGTGATTGGGAAAAGTCGCCGGACGTTACCGGCGAAATACCTTTCAACGAAATGCAACGCCTGGCCGCCCGCACGCTTTACCGTGACGGCGAAGTGTTGGCCCAACATATAACCGGCCTTCAAGCCGGGATAATTCACTCCGGCGCCGTGCCCTATTCGGTCGAAATGATCGAGTGTGATTTCCTGCCGTTCTCGTATAACGACAAAAATTTGCGCATCGTTCACGGCGTACAGAAGTCAAAATGGGGGCGTCCGACGGCCTATTACCTACTCAAAGAAGCCCCTGATTTTTTGCGCTCGCAGATTATTAATATAAATTCCGACGCGGTTCGACGCATCGATGCGGACAAGATTAACCATATTAAATTTACTCGCCGGCTGAATCAAACCCGCGGGGTCAGCGTTTTTCATGGCGTCGCTTTCCGGCTCGACGATATCAAGGATTACGAGGAAAGCGAACGCATTGCCGCACGCATTGGTGCGAGCTGGTGCGGGTATATCAAAAAGGGCACAGACTTCGAATCGGTCGATACAGTCAACCCCGACGGGTCGATCAGGAATCAACGAAATCTTGAATTTACCCCAGGCATAATATTCGACGACCTGGTCGCCGGCGAAGAAATTGGCACCATCGATACCAACCGACCCAATACCGCCCTTGCTGAATTCCGCGATAGCCAGCTCCGGGCGACGGCTTCCGGCACCGGCACCAGCTATTCATCAATATCAAAGAATTACAACGGGTCATGGTCGTCGCAGCGGCAGGAAATGGTCGAAAGTTATCCGAACTATGCGCGCCTTCGGGCTTATTTTGTCAGCGCTTTTTTGCAACCGATCTATGAGAATTTTATAAAAACCGCTATCCTGGTGGGCGCGATCAGAATACCCAAGGCGATCGATATGCAGACACTACTAAACCCGGCCTGGATTGATCCGCCGACCGTTTGGGTCGATCCTAAAAATGAAACCGTTTCCGATATTCTCGCGATCGATAATCGCTTAGTGACGCGCGCCGAGATAGTGCGCAAAAGAACTGGCCGCGATCCAGAGGAAGTTCGCCAGCAAATCGAGGCCGAGCAACTTGAGCTCTTAGAGTCGCCGACGTGGTCCGCCAATAAACCCAAACCACCGGCGCCAGGCGCCAAGGACGACGACGACGACGACGATGAAGACGGCAAACTACGACAACCCAAGGCAGCATAATGGATACTAAACAAATTCAAAAATTTAAAGAGTCGAGCCATACCCGACTGTTTCGGCTGGATCACAACGGCATCGATGTTGATAACTTCACCATCCCGGCGAGCCTGTCGAGCTCGACTCCGATCAAGCGATCATTTTTCGGCGATGTTTTCGAAGAAGTTTTGATCCATACGAAAGCCGCGATTGATCTGACCATTGCCGGATCAGCCCGGGGCCTGCCCTTGCACTTTGGGCACGCTCCAGACGGGCGCACGCGGGGGCCGTTGATCGGGCGGGCGCGTGACATCAAACTTAAAAAAGGCCGCCTCGAAGCGGTCCTGCATTTCTCGCAAAACACTCAGGCCGGGCGTGAAGCCTGGGAAGATGTGCGCGAGGAGTTCTTGACCGATATCTCAATCGGATATAGCATTGAGGAAACCCGCGAAACGGTAAGCGATAAAAACACCGTGATCGAGGCAACGAAGTGGACGCCGAGAGAGGCGAGCATCGTTACCGTACCGGCGGATAATAGTATTGGAATCAATCGCACCGAACCGAACCTAGAGGGCCGGACCATGTTAGATGAAGATGGCAACGAAATTATTCCCGCCGCCGCACCTGGCACCGCGCCAGTCGCCGCACCTGGCACCGCCCCGGGCCCGAAGCCGGCCCCGATATCAATCGAAGGTTATGAAACGGCACGCAAGTCCGCCGGCACCGAGGGCGAGGCACGCGGCATCGAAACCGAACGCAAGCGCGTCGCCGATATTACCCGCCTTTTTGATCTACACGCCACGCGCAACGGCGTCGCCGAGCTGCGATCTACCTGCCTGGCATCTGATGTCGCCGCCGCGAGAGCCGGCGAATTGCTAGTTGAATTTCTGGCCGGCGATCCAGCACCCGCCACTCTGCCAGTGCATCAATCCGAAGGGAGCCACGGCGCGCGCATCGAATCCGGCGAGGATGAATCCGACAAATGGATTAAAGGCATTACCGAATCAATCGAGTGCCGCGCCGGACTGATTACCGATCGCGAGAAACGCCGCGAGGCGCAGCGCTCGGAGTACCACGGCATGAGCCTCGGCGATATGGCGCGCGCCTATCTGATACGCCAGCGCGTGTCACTGTCCGGCCTGACCCGGATCGACATCGCCGGCCAGGCGTTTACCCGCGCCGGCCAGCACGGCACCAGCGATTTTTCTAACGTGCTGGAAAATGTCGCCAACAAATCACTAATGATCGGATATGACCAGGCGCCGGAAACCTGGCGGCTATGGTGCCGCATCGGTTCGCTCGCAGATTTCAAGGTCGCGAGCCGGGTGAACCTGTCAAGCTTTTCGGACCTGGAACTGATTCTTGAATCTGGCGAATACAAGGAAGGCCATGTATCCGACCTTAAGGAAACCATCCAACTGGCGAAATATGGTAAAACTTTCACCATCAGCCGCGAGGCGATTATCAATGACGACCTGGACGTGTTCACCGGCACGCCGCGCAATATGGGCCTGGCGGCCTCGCGCGTCATCGGTGACCTTGCATACAATATTCTGATCAACAACCCGACGCTGAATCAAGACAGTGTTGTCGTTTTCCACTCGAACCACAGCAACCTGGGTTCCGCCGGCGCGATTACTGAAACCACGCTCGACGAGTTCGGCAAGCTCATGGCCGCGCAAACCAGCCCGAACCCGGCTCCCGGCGAAACCGGCGCGGTCCTGAACCTGGCGCCATCCTTTTTGCTGGTGCCGCGTGCAATTCTAATGACGGCGCGTAAGGTGGTCGATACACCGACAGCGCCCGATACCACCGGCGACCTGACCGTGAACACCGCACGCAACGCCTGGACCATTGTCTGGGATGCGCGCCTTGACGCGGACAGCATTGCACAATATTACGGCCTGGCTGACCCGGCGGTCGCCGATACCATCGAGGTCGCTTTCCTAGATGGCAACGATCAGCCTTTCATTGAATCGCAAAATGGCTTTACTCAGGATGGTGTGAAGTACAAAGTCAGAATTGAAGGCGCCGCAGCGGCCCGCGATTTCCGCGGCATGGTACGCAACGCCGGCGCATAATATAATTCACCACCGAAATTTAGCCCGCGCCAGTGGCGGGCTTTTTTTAAATGGCTAGAGGCCACGAATATGAAAAATTACGTTAATGACGGAAAAACGGTCAATATAACAGCGGCCGCAAACCACTCCAGCGGCGATATGGTCGTCACTAAGAGCCTGGCCGGTGTCGCCCAGGGCGACGTTGACAGCGGTGACGACGTGGTCCTCGCGATCGAGGGTGTATTCAGGTTTCCGAAAAATACCTCGACCGCTATCGACCTGGGCGACCTGGTCGATTATGACGACAGCGCGGACGAGATAACTAAAGCCGTTACTCCGGCCTCGGGCGACGTTGAAGACGTTGGAATTGCAATGGAAACAGTCGCTTCCGCCGGCGCCTTTGTCAATGTCAAACTGATACCAGGCGGCGGAACTTTCGCCTAATCTGAATGACCGTCGAATCGGATAGTGATCGGCTGACACTATTGGCCGATTTCGGACAGACGGCAAAATTCTCCCCCGGCGTAACCTTCCCCGATCGCAACGGGTCGACAGCGGATATTACCGCCATCTTCGACAATAATTTTCTTGAGGTCCGCGGCATCGATTCAGCCGTCGCGAGTAGCCAGCCGACAATACTGGCGCGCACGATTGACCTCGCCGATGTAGTGCGTAACTCGATGATCGAGCTCGGCGCCGATAAGTACAAGGTGGTCGGCATCGAGCCGGACGGCTCCGGCATGACAACGCTATTACTCGAAGGTCCAACATAATGAAAGCGCTAGATGTCAATTTAAGAAAATTGGGCCCGAGCTCCGATATAATCCTGAATATAAAAGTAACCCGCGAATTTAAAACCAGAGTGGTAATTGCGCGCTGGCTTTTCCTCGCCGGCGCTTTCGTACTCGGGGCGCGGGCAAAGGTTAACTTTGATTGCATACCTGAAGACGGCGACAAATAATGCCCGACGCGCGCGCCGAACAAATCATCCAGGCGGTTAAAACCCTGATCACCGGCCTGGCTACCACCGGCGCCAACGTACAGCGCGGCCAGGTTCACCGGCACCAGGAATCAGAATTACCGGCGCTTTCTCTGCGCATGGGCGCGGATATACCCGCGGGCGAACACCAGACAGGGCTAGTCGATTGGGAGTTAGGTATCCTGATCGAGAGCACGGCCAGCGTGAACGCCTCGTATACGGCAAATGAGAGCCTTATAGACCAGGTTTTAAATTCAATCAGGAAAGAAGTTCACATCGCAATCATGGCGGATCATACCCTCGGCCTGGGGTTTGTGATCGATATTCGCCCGGGTCCGGCCAATGAACCGATATTATCAGGCGAGAGCAAAGAGCCTACAGGTAGCCAGGTGGTAGAATATATTGTAATCTATCGAACCAGCCGAACCGATATCAGCGCATAGGTGAAACATGACCGACCAAAAGCAACCCCGCCAAAAAGCAAACCGGAAAAAGTGCGAGCCCAGGGAGGGCGGAGCGAAAACATTACCTGCCGTACCAGCCGCCGGGCAATCCAAACATTCAGAGGGCGTGAAAAATGCCGCTATTAAGTCGTCGTAAACTTCTACTGTTTAAACTTGAAACGAGCGGGTATGGCGTCGATCCGACCCCGACCCCGGCGGACGATGCGATCCTGGTGTCTGCTCTTGTCTGGTCAAATGCAAATCTTAAAATGATCGACAGGCCCGCGGTTCGCCCGAGCCTGTCGGCGCTCCAGCAAATATATGGAGGCCGCCTGGTCACGTTTACCTTTGCCGCCGAAGTGAAGGGTAGCGGTACCGCCGGCACCGCACCCGAAATCGGGCAATTGCTTCGGGCGTGTAACCGGGACGAAACGGTTGTGCCTAGCACTAGCGTGACCTACTTGCCCGTATCGGAATCGCCCGAATCCGGCACCGCGTATATTTACGAAGATGGCAAGCGAATTGTTCTCACAGGCTGTCGCGGAAATGTAACCTGGGCACTGGCCGCCGGCAATATCGTCGTCGCCACCTTTACGATGACGGGGCACGTCGGCGCGCAGACCGACGTCACGTTACCATCGCCGACCTTTGACAGCACTTCCCCGGTCGCCTGGATTGGCGGCTCGTTTACTATCGATGGTTATTCGGCGGTTATTTCCGAACTGAATTTCGACCTGGGGAATCAATTGGCGATGCCGGAAAGCGTCAACGGCGTGGACGGGTTTGATGAAATTTCTATAGTCGGGCGTGACACTAATGGATCTATTAATCCGCTCGACGAGCTGGTCGCAGACGAGGATTATATCGGTAACTTTACATCGGGCGCGGCAATGGCTTTGACCACCGGCGCGATCGGCTCTGCCGCCGGCAATATCTTGACAATCACCATGCCGGCAGTTTATTACCGCGACGCCGGCATTGCCGACCGCGACGGGATCGCCGCGTTAGCCATGCCCTTCGGTTGCGGAGAATCAACCACCGACGACGAAGTATCGGCCGCATTTACCTGATGGGTATCAAGGCGCAAAATCAATTTTCCCCCGAGTGGTTTACCCCGATCGATGTCGACGAGCTCGACCGGGACATCGAGGGCGATGCGACCGACGAGGGCGAGCCTCGGGCCCGCTTTAAAATTCGCGGCCTGACCGGCAGCCAGCAAGCCGAGATCATGCCGGGGGTCGATATTTCGGCCGATGGTAGCGCCTCGATAAGCGGGCCCTCGATGTCTTTATTGCTCAAATATGGATTGCTCGACTGGGAGAATTTCGAAGACGCCACCGGCCCGGTTCGGTTCGATAAAATAAACCGCATTAATCAAGACCGGCTCGACTATCCAGTTCAGGTGCAACTTGCCGGCAAAATATTCGCCCTGACATTTCCCGACGACGACGATAAAAAAAAATAATCATTGCCGCCTCGATCAGCGGGGCGCCAAAAGAATTTAATTGTAAGACCTGCAAGGCCCGGCATTGCGATCAAGATGGAACCTTACCCGGTAGTATCGGCCCGGCCCCGTTCAACGCCTGGGAGGTCGCCGACCCATCCGGCGGACCCGAGCCGATCATTTCCTCACCCACCTGTTTGCTGCCAATGGTCAGCGCAAACACCTGGTATTTATTTCGGCTCTATCGACATTACCAAAACGGCGTATTATTATCAGCCGGCGGCATCATGGATCAGCCGAACCGATATATCGAAACTATGGAACTGATCGAGGACGCGTTAAAGAATGGGTGACAGTAATCCAAAAATTGTAATCAAGGCGCGCGACGATACCAGGCGCGCATTTCGATCGGTCCGCAAAAGCCTGGGGCGATTGAAGTCAACAGTTTTTAACATGAAAACGGCCCTGGTCGGACTCGCCGGCGTCGCTGGCTTCGGCATGGTGATCAAGCAATCATTCAAAACCATCGACACGCTTGCGAAACAGGCGGATCAGCTCGGCATGACGACCAAAAGCCTGGCCGGATTCAAGCACGCGATCGCGATCACGACGGACGGGTCAGTCAATTTCCAAAAGGCAATGCTAACCATGCAGCGCACGATCCGCGAGGCGGACAACGGGCTTGTGACTTACTCCCGCGCGTATGACGAGCTCGGGCTTAAAATCAAGGATCTGCAAGCCCTCGGCCCCGATAAACAATTCATGGCGATTGCCGACGCTTTAAACCAGGTCGAAAATTCGACGCGGCGCAATGCACTGGCGATGGACATTTTCGGCACACGCAACGCGCAGCTAGTCAATACCGCAAGACTGGGAACGAAAGGGCTTGAAGCGATGGCGGCCGAAGCCGAGGCACTCGGCCTTGCAATTAACCGCATCGACGCCGCTCAAATTGAAGCCAGTAACGACGCATTTACGCGCATGAAAGGCACAGTCACCGGGGTTGCAAACCGGATAGCGGTTCAATTGGCGCCGTATCTGGAGTCAATAGCCAATCACATGGTAAACGCCAGTGTCGAAAGTGAAGGTTTCAAAAAAACCATATCCGACGCGATCGGAACTGTTATTAAAGCGGTCGGGTTTTTGGCAGACGCCTGGCGCGGTTTAGAGTTTGTCTGGGCCGGGCTCAAGGTCATCTTCCTGCAATTCATTTCCTTTACAGTCGATGGACTAATTACCCTCGACGCGTCAATCACCAGCATACTTAATAAACTACCGGGCCAGACTTCACAGGTATCTGCCGCGCTCGACTTATTCGCGGATCAATTGTTTGTCACGCTCCTGGGCGCGCAGATGGAACTAGAGAATATATTAAATAAACCACTCCCGAGTGTCGGAATCGACGCATGGTTCGCGAAAGTCAAAGCCAATGCAATCGAGGCGGCCAAAGTGGTCGCGCTTCAGCAAGGGAAAATCATCGAGGTATCGGACGCCACCGGCAAAAAATTGGTCCTGGGCGCCGGCAAAGCGGGAAAAGAGCAGTTTAAACTAACTAAAGAATTAAACCTGGCAATGACCATCGCCGACCTACCGACGGCGGTATCGGGCGCCTACAAGATCGGGGCATCGAAGGGCGGGCCAATACTCGGCGCGATATTTGCGGCCAGTGCTTTTGCTTTTGTGTCTCGCCAGGTGTCCGCGGCGAGGGGCGTATCAATGGGCGGCGGCGGCGCCAGCGGCGGCGGGTCGGCTCCGGCACCAGTCGCGGCACCGGAAATTAATTTAGGCGACGCCGGCGCAGCACCAGGGCCGATCGATGTTCACATCACGGTCGACGGTACCGGCAAGCTCGACACTGACCAGGCCGAGGAAATCGCGCAAAGTGTCGCCAACCTGATTGCCGACGGATTCCAGCCAGTATGAATCCGCTTTTCGGATACCAGAATCACTATCGCGATGGCGGCACAGTCAGCGCCAGCAGCGATCCGGCGGAAACCCCAAAAGAAGACGCGCTTGACTGGCGCCTCGAAGACTACTGGCAGCCGGCGGCCGCGACTTCACATACCCTGGATATCGACGCCGGCGCAGCGGTATCGGCGGATTATTTCGCTTTCTATTCGAGCAATCTTTTCGGCGAGGCTGGTGCCAAAGTTGAATGTTTTAGTGGGTCGAGTTTTCCCCCGTCCACGTCGCGAGGTTCGATCTCGCCGACCACGCGCGGGCCTAAATTTCTAAAATTCACCAGCGCCAGCGCACGCTATTGGCGCCTTACGATCTCGACTACTGCCAGCTTTGCACCGAAAATCCAGATTGCCAATATCGGCGCCAGGCTCGAATTACAACGCGGGCTCCGCCCCGGATATATGCCGCCGGCACTGGCACCGCGGCAGCGATCAACAACCAATATCAGCGAAACCGGGTTATTTATCGGGCGCAGTCTGGAAGTGAAACCGATTAACTTCCAATTGCCGACCACGACATTGACCGCGGCCTGGGTGCGGGCTAACTGGCCGGCCTTGCTCGCGCACATCGAACAGTACCCGTTTTTCCTTTTGCCCGAGCCGGACGCCTACCCCGGCGAGGCCGTGCTTGCCTGGACCCGCGGCGATATCAACCCGCCTAGAAATACCCACGCCGCGCATTTATCGCTCGCCCTGGCCTTGAGCGCATTTGTATGACCTGGGATAGCGAACGCGAACGCCTGGGCCGGCGCCCTGATCTGGTATGCGAAATGGATTTCGACCGGTGCGCGAATCGGTATAGTCAGTCGCGGGTTAATTTGCTTACCCAGCCCGAGGCGTTT
>JADFMY010000009.1 GCA_022563685.1 Pseudomonadota bacterium
TATCGTCGCGGACGCCATTTTATCAGAGCGATCGAATACTTCGATATAGTCGAGCGAACCGGTATAAGCCACCAACACTGCGATACCCATTAAAAATCCGAAATCACCGACTCGATTGACCATAAATGCTTTCAGGTTGGCGTAGATGGCTGTTTCTCGCGTATACCAGAAACCGATTAACAGGTAAGAAACCAGACCCACGGCTTCCCAACCGAAAAATAACTGGAGAAAATTGTTTGACATCACCAGCATTAACATGGAAAAAGTAAACAGCGAGATATAGCTAAAAAAGCGTTGGTAGCCCGGATCATCCTGCATATAACCAATCGTATAAATATGTACCGTCAGCGAAACACTGGTGACCACGACCATCATCAGCGCAGACAGACTGTCGATCAGAAAGCCAATTTCGAAGTGAATGCCGTCGCTCACCATCCAGGTATATACCGATTGGTTGTAAACCGCGGCGCCGTCGAAAGCGACATCTTTTAACACGACGAGCGAAAGCACAAAAGAAGCGCCCACGCCGAGTATCGCAGCCCAGTGGGTAGCTTCACGGCCAATTTGTTTGCCAAAAAATCCGGCAATAATAGCGCCTAGCAGCGAAGTTAGCGGGATAGCAAGATAGATAGACTCCATGCTCAACCCCTTAGCTCGGTGATATCTTCCACACTAATCGACCCTTTGTTTCGGAATAACACGACCAGTATTGCGAGCCCGATCGCTGCCTCGGCGGCGGCTACCGTGAGAATAAAGAATACGAATACCTGGCCCGCCAAATCGTTAAGGTAATGTGAAAACGCAATAAAATTCAAGTTCACCGACAACAACATCACTTCAATCGACATCAGCAGAATAATGATATTTTTTCGATTGATGACGATGCCAGCAATGCTGATGCTAAACAGTATGGCGGCGAGTATCAGATAATGGCTTAGTTCTATGCTCATGGCTCAAAATTACTCGAGCGCATTTTTACGATGCGTAGGCGATCTGCTTTACGCACCTTGATTTGGTCCGGCGGACTCTGGTATTTGGTTTTCGGGCGTTTACGCATGGTCAGCGATATCGCCGCCACGATAGCAACCAGCAGTATTACGGCTGCGATTTCAAAGGCAAACACGTACTCGGTATATAACACCCCGCCGAGTGCCTTGGTATTGCTGTAGTCAGCTGCCTTGGGTATAGGTTCCAACATCGCTTCACTCGAAAATATGTCCCCGGTCACTACGCTTAGCATCAATGCCAACATCACTAACGCGACCCCTATACCCAACGGCAAATATTGCACAAAGCCTTCGCGCATGCGCGCAATATTGATATCGAGCATCATCACCACAAACAGGAACAACACCATTACCGCACCGACATAAACCAGTACCAGGATAATTGCGAGAAATTCCGCTTCCAGTGTCATCCAGATAACCGCGCTGGTGAAAAACGTAAGCACCAGGAATAGCGCCGCGTGTATCGGGTTCCTAACCGTCACTACCGTGGTCGCGGAAGCCACCGTCAGGGACGCGAATAGATAAAAAATAAATGCCTCAATCATCTCATTTAATCAACTTCAATTTCATCACCGATAGGGCGCATCCACCGAGCGGTCGGCAGCCAATTGGGCCTCGTAACGATCACCAATTTCGAGCAATTTCTCCTTTGTCATAATATTCTCACCACGATTTTCGAAGTGATATTCAAAAATGTTAGTTTCGACAATCGCATCGACCGGGCAGGCGTCCTCGCAAAAACCACAATAAATACACTTGAATAAATCGATATCGTATAGCGTAGTACGCCGAGTACCATCTGCACGCTGTTCGGATTCAATGGTAATCGCAAGCGCGGGACATACTGCCTCGCACAGTTTGCAGGCTATACAACGTTCCTCGCCATTGGCATACCGCCGCAAGGCGTGTAAACCGCGGAATCGGGGACTAATCGGCGTCTTTTCTTCGGGGTATTGAACGGTAATTTTCCTGCGAAAAAAATATCGCCCGGTCACATACATACCCTTGAGCAGCTCCAGAAAGAGAAAACTTTTGAGATAATATTGAATTTTTTCAAACATAATATTACCCGGACCAGGGTCCAATTTTAAAATAAACCAGTACGCCTTCGACCACTAGCCATAGGATGGTAACCGGAAGTAAAACCTTCCAGCCCAGTCGCATGATCTGATCGTAGCGATAACGGGGGAAGGTGGCGCGAAACCATAAGAACAGAAACATAAAGACCGAAGTCTTGGCGAATAACCAGCCGATGCTATCGCCAATGAGACCCGGAACTGGACTTAACCAGCCGCCAAAAAACAGCAACGACGTCAGCATCGCGATCAAAATCATATTGGCGTACTCGGCGAGGAAAAATACCGCAAAGGTCATTCCCGAATATTCGACGTGGAAACCAGCGACTATTTCCGATTCTCCTTCGGCTACATCGAACGGCGCCCGATTAGTTTCAGCTACGCCCGATATCAGGAAAACCATAAACAGCGGGAACAGCCATATAAAATACCAGTTGCTCAAGCCACCCCGCTGCCCTCCTACAATTTCACCCAGGTTAAGACTACCAGCCGCCATTAATACACCGACGAGGGCAAAGCCCATGGCAATTTCGTATGCGACGATTTGGGCTGCTGATCGCATCGCGCCCAATAACGCATATTTTGAGTTGGATGCCCATCCCGCGATAATAACGCCGTATACGCCTACCGAAGTCATCGCCAGAATGTATAACAGCCCGGCGTTAATATCGCTGAATACGAGTGTATCGTTGAATGGAATCACCGCCCAGGCTGCCATCGACGGCGCGAAGGTAATGACCGGCGCGATAATAAACAGGTAGCGATTTGAGTTGGTCGGAATAATGATTTCCTTGAACATCAACTTGAACATATCGGCAAACGGCTGCAACAGGCCCAAGGGTCCGACACGATTGGGGCCCCTACGCATTTGCATGTAACCAATCACTTTACGCTCTGCGTAGGTGTAATAAGCGACTACGAAGAACAGCGGTACTAAAATTACTACGACCTTGAGCAAGGTATAAACCGTATACTGAACGGGCTCGGGCAGGAACTGAAAGGTCGAGTGGAAAAACTCGCTCACGATACTATCTCCAGTTCGACCGCGCCGTAGGCGTTAGCCAGATTTTTTACCGCTTCGATACCGCTCGGCGTGTAAACGCAACCTGCTGGTATGTCGTCGCTGAGTCGCAATGGCAATACTGCGGTTCCTAGCTTTTGCCTGACCTGTATCTGATCGGCATCGGCAAGGTCGAGTTTTTCGGCCTGCACCCGGTTCATTACCAGAGCACTTTGCTGTTTCATCGTCGGGGTAGCCTGCAATGGCGTTGATAATCTTGCCAGATCGTCACTCGCGTAGACCGGAGCCACACTAATTTTCTGAATCGATCTCGACTTGACGGGTAACTTCACCACCGATGAGCGAACACCGCACAGATTATTTAACTCGAGATCCCGGCATATTTCCTTCAATTCATTTCTCACAGTAACCGAGTCGGCATAGTCGAATTCATCGGGTAGCAATAACTGTCCGAGTGCAGTCAATATTTTCCATCCCTGGCGACTCTCACCTGACGCTTTAACACAGACATTAAAACTCTGCCACAGTCCCTCTACATTGACGAATGTTCCTGATGTTTCGGCAAACCCTGCGAGCGGTAACACCAGGTCGGCCTTGTCCTCTATGAATTGATTGTGATAGGTATTTATTGCGATAACATACTCATTATTTTTCACCAACTGCTGGTACTGCAAGCCATTGTGAATATCTAGAGTCGGATTAAAACCAAAGCTCATAAGCACATCATGTTTCGAATCCATCATTTGAGCTGTATTTTGACCCACATCAGCCACCGACCTGCCTGCCACCTGTCGGTGTGGCAAGCTGCCTGCGAGGCAAGCCCCTGCACTATTCGCCGAAGGGGACAAATAGCCCAGGGTGGAATTACTCAGGCTCGCAATCATTTCACAAAATTCCTGTATCAGCGATAGATAAGGACTGTTTAGAGCCTGGATACCGACAATCGTGGCCGAGTTTTTCCCGGCCGAGAGTGATTTGGCGATAGATATATGTTCCTTCCGAGGGCTGGTGCCATCGAGCAATTTAGACAGATGGCTGGTTAAATCGGCACCCGTTAATTCTGCCAGGGCTACCACCACGCCACCCAGGTCGCTAAGCAATTGCTCGGCTGAGCCGATTAATTCTTCGTGAACCGGATAATTTGACTGGCCACCTACATGGCACAGGGACGATACCTTTGCACCATTATGAATCACGGCCTTCCGAATTCTGTGCGATAAAATCGGTTGTTCCAGGCGCAAATTACCGGCCACGACCAAACAGGCATCTAGCGACTCAACCGACTCAAGCGATCGCCCTAACCACGGCATCACCGCAGATTGCCGCTGTTTGGAAAAATCCACCTGATTGAGGCGATGATCAATATTATTAGACCCCAGTCCACGCATTAACTTTTGCATCAGAAAGTGCTCTTCCAGCGTCGCCTGGGGGCTAATCAATGCGGCCATTTGGTTAGCGTCTTTTTTAGCCGCAGCGGATAGCTTTTTCACTGCGCTATCGATTGCCGTTTCCCAGTCAACCGCCTCGAGCTTTCCTTTAACCCGCATCATCGGTGACTCGATGCGAGTTTCATCACTCAGGGCGGTGTAGCTGAAACGATCGCGATCGGAAATCCAGCTTTCGTTGATCGATTCGTTTTCACGCGGCACCACTCGAATCACGCGGTTACCCCGGGTATGAATATAAATATTCGAACCGATGCAATCGTGCGCGGCCACGCCCGGGTGCTGGGTCAATTCCCAGGGCCGGGCAGTGTATCGCGACGGTTTGGCCGTCAGGGCGCCGACCGGGCAAATATCGATTACGTTACCCGACATTTCAGACGAAATAGTCTTTTCGATATAGGTACCAATTTCCATATATTCACCGCGACCGATGGCGCCCAATTCGGGCAGCCCGGCAATTTCATCGCCGAAGCGCACGCAACGGGTGCAGTGGATACAACGGGTGAAATCGGTCGCGATCAGCGGGCCGATATTTTTGTCCATCACCACGCGTTTTTGCTCGCTGTACTGCGATACGCCCGCGCCGAAACCCATCGCTACATCCTGTAATTCGCACTCTCCACCCTGATCGCAAATCGGGCAGTCAAGCGGGTGATTGATGAGCAGAAATTCCATCGTCGATTTCTGCGCGGCTATCGCCTCAGGCGAGCGTGTTTTGACCACCATACCATCGGCTACCTGGGTAGCACAGGCTGGCATAGGCTTCGGCGAACGCTCGATTTCTACCAGACACATGCGGCAATTGGCTGCGACAGAAAGCTTCTTGTGATAGCAAAAACGGGGGATCACAATATCATTTTCATCAGCGACATCGATCAACAATCGGCCAGGCTGAGCCTGAATCTCCCGTCCATCGATCGTGACCGTGATGCTATCGCTCATTGACATACCTAGGCTGCGTTGCTGATTATCGAGCGCCTGTGCTCGACGTAGTATTCAAATTCGTGGCGGAAATGTTTGATAAAGCTCCACACCGGCATCGCTGCCGCATCGCCCAGAGCGCAAATGGTGCGCCCTTCGATCTTGTGTGAAACTTCCTCCAGTCTGAGAATGTCTTCAGGGCGCCCCGTTCCATCGATAATCCGGTTCAACATGCGGTATAGCCAGCCGGTACCCTCGCGGCAAGGCGTGCACTGCCCGCAGGATTCAGAAAAATAGAATCGCGAAATCCGGCGCAGCGCCAATACCATATCGGTGGTTTCATCCATGATGATCACCGCACCCGAACCCAGCATCGAACCCGCCTTGGCGATCGAATCGTAATCCATGGTGCAATCCATCATCACATCGCCTGGCAGCACCGGCACCGACGAACCACCCGGAATGACCGCTTTGAGTTTTCGCCCATCTTTGACCCCACCAGCCATTTCGAGCAGGTCCTTAAACGGAGTACCCATATTGATTTCGAAATTACCGGGATTGTTGACATGGCCCGAGACAGAAAAAAGTTTCACGCCGCCACTGTTGGGAACACCAAGGTCTGCAAACCATTGTGCGCCGTTGCGCATGATCGCGGGCACCGAAGCCAGCGATTCGGTGTTATTGATGGTCGTTGGCTTCCCGTAGAGTCCATAATTGGCAGGAAATGGGGGTTTATAGCGCGGCTGTCCTTTCTTACCTTCGAGCGATTCAAGCAGCGCGGTTTCTTCGCCGCAGATATAGGCGCCCGCGCCGAGGGTGCCATACAGGTCGAAGTCGACTCCGCTACCGAGAATATTTTTCCCCAGGTAACCGGCTTCGTAGGCTTCTTTCACCGCCGTCTCGAAGCGCATAAATGGCTCGTCTATAAATTCACCCCGCATATAGTTGTAACCCACGGTCGCACCCATTGCATAGGCAGCTATGACCATGCCCTCGACCAGTGCATGCGGGTTAAATCGCAGGATATCGCGATCCTTGCAGGTACCCGGTTCAGACTCGTCTGAATTACAAATCAGGTATTTTTGTATCGGTGAAGTCCGTGGCATAAAACTCCATTTCAACCCAGTCGGAAAGCCAGCGCCTCCGCGGCCGCGTAATCCGGATGCCTTGACCTCTTCGATCACGTCTTCGGGAGGAGTTTTTTCATCGAGGATTTTTTTCAGGGCCTGGTAACCACCAGATTTCAGATAGCTTTCCATGGTCCAGGGTTGGTCGTATTGCAGGGTCGAAAAACAGACTTCGTTAGCCATACCTATTTCAGCCCATTCAGAATTTCATCGACCTTTTCCGGGGTCAGATTTTCGTAATAGACGTGGTTGACCTGCATCATCGGTCCACCGGTACAGGCGGCAAGACATTCTTCCTCGCATTTGAGATAAATCCGGCCGTCGCTGGTGCTTTCGCCAATTTTGATGCCCAACTTTTTCTCGACGTGTTCGACCATGCTTTCCGCACCCATCAGCATGCAGCTGATGTTGGTACAAATCGCCACATTATTGCGCGCTACCGGTTTGGTTTCGTACATGGAATAGAATGAGGCCACTTCGTACACATGTATCGCAGCGAGCCCCAGGTATTCGGCCACGGCATCCATCAGTTCGATGGTCAGATACCCCTGATTCTGATGCTGCGCGGCATTCAAAGCCGCCAATACTGCCGAACGTTTTTGATCCGCTGGAAACCGCGAAATCCATTGGTCAATTTCTGCCCGGGTATGATCGGACAAGGCGCCAACAGCTGATTTAATTTCGATCGCCATTTTCTATCTACATCACCTATCTATATCGCCAAATACGATGTCCTGGGAGCCGATAATCGTGACTACGTCCGCGAGCATATGACCCTTCGCCATTTCGTTCATGCTGGATAAATGGGCAAATCCAGTCGTTCTAAACTTGACGCGATACGGCTTGTTGCTTCCGTCCGATACGAGGTAAACGCCAAATTCGCCTTTGGGATGTTCGATAGCGGTATAGACTTCACCCTCGGGCAGGGTGTACCCCTCGGTAAACAGCTTGAAATGGTGGATTAAGCCTTCCATATCGGCCTTGATCAATTCCCGGCGCGGTGGTGCAACTTTATGATTATCGGTCAACACGATGCCCGGATTTTTTCTCAGCCAGTCGATACACTGTATGATAATTCGATTTGACTGCCTCATTTCTTCCATGCGCACCAGATAGCGGTCGTAGCAGTCGCCGTTGGTGCCGACTGGAATATCGAAATCCATCCGGTCATATACTTCATAGGGCTGTTTTTTGCGTAAATCCCATTCGACCCCCGAACCACGTAGCATGGGTCCGGTGAATCCCAGTTGGTAAGCACGTTCCTCCGAGACCACGCCGATACCAACAGTTCGCTGCTTCCAGATTCGGTTGTCGGTTAACAGGGTTTCATACTCGTCGATATAGGTTGGAAATCGTCGCGTGAAATCCTCGGTAAAATCGAGCAGGCTGCCCTGGCGGTTTTCATTCAGGCGATTCGCCTCTTTCTTGCTGCGCCAGTGGCTTTCCTGGTATTGGGGCATCGCATCGGGTAGATCACGTGCGACACCACCTGGGCGATAATAGTTCGCGTGCATGCGAGCGCCGGAAACCGCCTCGTATAAATCCAGCAAATCCTCGCGTTCGCGAAACGCATACAGAAACATCGTCATCGCACCCACGTCGAGGGCGTGGGTTGCAATCCACATTAAATGATTGAGGATGCGGGTGATTTCGTCGAACATGACACGAATATATTTTGCGCGTTCCGGTATATCCAGACCGAGCAGCTTTTCGATCGCCAAAACATAGCCGTGCTCGTTGCACATCATCGATATATAGTCGAGACGATCCAGGTAGCCGATGGTTTGATTGTAGGGTTTCGTCTCGGCGAGTTTCTCGGTACCCCGATGCAACAAGCCTATATGCGGGTCGGCTCGTACGATGACTTCGCCCTCCATTTCCAGCACCAGTCGCAAAACACCATGCGCTGCCGGGTGTTGCGGTCCAAAATTGAGCGTGTAGGTTTTAATGTCAGGCATCGCCCTGGGCCTCGTCGTCCTGCTGCTCAGATAGATACCGACTGTCATCGCGCTTGACCCGTGGCACCAGCACCCTGGGTTCGATGCTGACCGGTTCGTAAATCACCCTTCCTTTTTCCGGGTCATAACGCATTTCAACATGGCCGATGAGTGGGAAATCCTTACGGAACGGATGGCCGATGAAACCGTAATCGGTCAGTATGCGGCGTAGATCAGGGTGGCCTGAAAAGTGGATGCCGAACAGGTCAAATGCTTCGCGTTCATACCAGTTGGCTGAATTCCACACTTCGGTCACGGTCGGCACCACCGGGAAATCGTCATCCTGCGCGTAAACCCGTAGCCGCAGACGGCTATTATTTCGATACGAGAGCAAATGATAAACAGCCGCAAAACGTCTGCCCTCGACTGTTACCGACTCCAGCTCATCGCCGAACCGCAGGCGCCCTGTCGATGTCGCAGAATCTACGCCGCGGCCGAACCCCACACGGCTGGCATCGTCGGTCTGCCACTCCACCTCGCCATATTGCGAATAATCCACCCCGCATAAATCGACCAGTTGCTGAAACGCAAAATCATTTCTGTCGCGCAACTCGGTTGCGACTCCGATCAGTTTATCGGGGCTTAACTCGACAGTCACTTCGCTGAATTTGACGCTGACTGAATCCAGTCTGTCACCGAATGCACCGCGCAATGACTCGGCCAGGCGCTGTTGGGATTTCGCCATATTATCGGGCAATGGTGTTGGTGCGTTTTATTTTATTTTGCAACTGCAAAATACCATACAAAAGCGCTTCGGCAGTAGGTGGGCAACCTGGAACGTAGATATCTACCGGTACCACCCGATCACAGCCTCTCACTACCGAGTAGGAATAGTAGTAATAACCACCGCCATTGGCGCAAGACCCCATCGAGATAACCCAGCGTGGCTCGGCCATCTGGTCGTAAACCTTGCGCAAGGCCGGGGCCATTTTATTGACCAGGGTGCCGGCGACTATCATCACATCCGATTGCCGCGGACTCCCCCGAAAGATGATACCAAAACGATCGAGATCGTAGCGGGACGCGCCAGCCTGCATCATTTCGATCGCACAACAGGCGAGTCCGAAGGTCATCGGCCACATCGAGCCGGTACGCGCCCAGTTGATCAGTTTGTCCGCGCTGGTGGTGACAAAACCCTGTTCGAATACCCCTTCTATTCCCATTCGAGCGCCCCCTTCTTCCATTCATAGATAAAGCCAACGACCAGCACGCCTAAAAAAACAGCCATTGCGACCAGGCCAAAAGTGCCTATTTGATCGAGTACGATGGCCCAGGGAAACAAAAATGCAATTTCCAGGTCAAAAATGATAAACAGGATCGCCACCAGGTAATAACGCACATCGAATTTCATACGGCTATCTTCGAAAGCCTCGAAGCCGCACTCGTAGGGAGAATTCTTTTCGGCATCTGGACGCGACGGCCCCAGAATTTTTCCTAGCATGATAAACATCGATCCCATTATGAGGGTTACGAACATGAAAATTAATATCGGCAGGTATTGACCTAACATGTTATTCGTAGCGCCCCAGGGGCTATGCTTGTTGTCGGTGTGCGGAGTCTATTGTGGTGTGAATAGTGTGTCAAGGAAAGCAGTTTATTACTACTTATTAGTATATAATTGCGACAGATAGTTAGCTCTGGCCGACCCTCATTAGTTAATAAAACGCTTACATCCATCACTTAAAAAAATGGTGCCGATGGCCGGAGTCGAACCGGCACAGCTTTCGCCACTACCCCCTCAAGATAGCGTGTCTACCAATTCCACCACATCGGCAAGATTGCAGTGAAGCCCTGAATTTTTCAGACCTTCGTCAGTCAGCAGGTGGCAAGTCAGAATCGCTTGAGGCTGTCCCTGATTCGTATGCAGGCGGTAAATCTGAGGCACCTGTACCCAGCCGCTGCGTTTCTTTCTCTACCGCGGTAACACTGCCGATAACACTTTCAGGACCCTCTCTATTCGCAGCCATATAGGCGAGCGACAGGGAAACGACAAAAAACAATATCGCGATGATCGCGGTAGTCTTGCTGAGGAAATTACCCGACCCGCGGGCGCCAAAAACTGTGGCCGAAGCACCACTGCCAAATGCAGCACCCGCATCGGCACCCTTACCATGCTGTATTAGAATCAGTCCAATCAGAGTGACGGACAGGAGAACCTGCGCGATTAATAAAATACTGTTTATATTTTCCATTTCAGTTCCTATACCGATTGACCTATCGCGATAAAATCGGCTGCCTTTAACGAAGCGCCACCAATCAAACCACCGTCTATGTCGGGTTGAGACAATAGCTCGCCTGCATTGCTGGCATTCATGCTACCGCCATATAAAATCTGTACTTGCTCGGCGACCCTGGTATCCAGGGCTGCTAACTTTTCCCGCAAATTTTTATGCACCACCTGCGCCTCCTCGGGTGTCGCTACTTTGCCGGTACCAATTGCCCAAACCGGCTCATAGGCGATCACGCTATGCGCGATGGCCGCTATCCCCTGGGAATCTATCACCGCATCAAGCTGTCTGGAGACAACCTCTTCGGTATCTCCATTTTCTCGCTCTTCGAGTGTTTCACCGATGCATAGAATCGGCGTAATCCCCGAGTTCAGCGCCATTGCGAAACGTCTGGCAACCAGTTCATCGGACTCATGGTACAGCGCGCGTCTTTCCGAATGCCCTACGATAGCGTACCGGCAGCCGCACTCCTTTAACATCGATGCCGCGATTTCACCAGTATAGGCGCCAGATTCCCGATCACAGACATTTTGCGCACCCAGTGCTATCTCGCTGCCATCCAGCATACCACCGACTTTCATCAGGTAGACCGCCGGGGGACAAATCGCAAACCTGGCATTTTTTACCTCGCCCGCCACAATCGACTCAACCAGTTCGATGACGCCTGGTAAAGAGCCATTCATTTTCCAGTTACCTACAATCAAGGTGGTGCGCATTCTAGAATTATCCGTGATCAAAACGGCGGCAAAGGGTAACTACCTCCGTCCAATAAATCAATCGCGATTCAATAAAAATTGCCAGAAATCGAGGGTTAAGCCGAATCACTCACACAAGCCGCCAGCTCGTTAGCCAGTTTATCTACCAAAACCCCATCCTGCCCTTCAACCATAACGCGGATCAAGGGTTCGGTGCCCGAAGCGCGCAACAATACTCTACCCCGATCACCGAGTTCCGATTCTGCCGCCTTTACCGAGTCCTGAATCACCGGCAGCGACTGCGGATCCATTTTTTTGCTAATCGGTACATTAATCATAGTTTGCGGATAGAGATTCATATCGCTGCATGCGTCAGCCAGGCCGATGTTATTCACCACCAGCCAGTGTAGAACCTGGAGCGCTGCAATAATTCCGTCCCCGGTAGTGGTTTTGTCGAGACAAATAATATGACCCGATGATTCGCCACCCAGATACCAGCCGTGTTCGACCAGTTTCTCCAGGACGTAACGGTCACCTACTTTTGCTCGCTCGAAGGGTATGCCTGCTTTTTCAAATGCATGCTCAAGACCCAGATTGGTCATCAGGGTACCAACGACGCCGCCTGCCATTTTACGATCCTTTAGTTTGCTCATCGCTATGATATAGAGAAGCTGATCACCATCGATCAATCTGCCTTTTGAATCCATCATCAATAGTCGATCGCCGTCGCCATCAAAAGCAATACCGATATCGGCCTGACTTTCCAGCACTACAGAACGCATATTGTCTGGGTGTAACGCACCCGCGTCCTTGTTGATGTTCAATCCATCCGGTTTGACACCAAGCTCAATAACCTCGGCACCCAGCTCCCGAAAAACAACAGGCGCAATGTGATAGGTGGCGCCGTGCGCGCAATCCACGACTATTTTGATGCCGCGAAAGGTGGTATTGAACGGGATCGAGCTTTTGCAAAATTCGATATAACGTCCCCTGGCATCGTCCATGCGGCTGGCCTTGCCTATCGCTTCTGACTTAACCATAACTAATGGCTTATCGATCATGTCCTCAATCGCCAGCTCGATATCGTCGGATAACTTAAATCCGGCGCCATTAAAAAACTTGACGCCATCGTCATGGTAGGGATTATGCGATGCACTGATGACGATTCCTGCCGATGCGCGTTGTGCCCTGGCAAAATAAGCAACCGCTGGGGTTGGCATCGGCCCCAGTAACACAACATCAAGTCCGGCTGCGGCGAGGCCAGCTTCCAGTGCAGACTCGAACATATATCCGGAAATCCGGGTATCCTTCCCGATCACGACGCTACCTCTGCCCTGTTTTGAAAGGACCTTTCCTGCGGCCCAGCCAAGCTTCATGATGAAATCGACCGTCATCGGCGGTGTTCCTACCTCACCTCTTATTCCATCGGTTCCAAAGTATTGACGATTCATTACACCCCTCGCTATTGCACTTTCACACCATTAACGGCATCGACGATTGCCAGGGCGTCCAGGGTTTGTGCCACATCGTGCACCCGAACGATGTCCACTCCCAGCATTGCCGCTATCACCGCAGTGGAAATACTACCATAGAGGCGTTGCTCGACGGGTTTGCCGAGGATAGTTCCAATCATGCTCTTTCTAGAGATCCCGACCATTAATGGAACTCCCAGGGATTCGAATTGCGCCAGGGATTTAAGCAGTAGCAGGTTGTGTTGCAAGGTTTTCCCAAAGCCAAACCCGGGATCGACGATAATATTTTCCCTCGCGATACCGGCATCGACTGCCGCTTCGATACGTTGTTGCAGAAATTCAATGACCTCGGAAACGACATCGTCGTAGCAGGGATTCTGCTGCATGGTTTCCGGTGTCCCCTGCATATGCATTAAACACACGGTCACTCCCAGTTTTGCAGCCACTTCGAGCGCATTTTCCTGGCGCAGGGCCCAGATACTGTTGATCAGATTAGCACCCGCCGCGACAGCCTGTTGCATCACCACTGGTTTATTGGTATCGATAGAAATCTGGACGTCCGATTCTTCACGTATCGCCTGGATCAGCGGAATAGTTCGTGCCAGTTCTTCGCTCGCATCGACATTTCCGGATCCTGGCCTGGTTGACTCACCGCCGATATCGAGGATATCGACACCGTCGTCGATCATTTGCCTGGCGTGTTGTAAGGCTTTTTCAGTCGTATCGAATCGACCACCGTCGGAAAATGAATCGGGCGTGGTATTAATCACGCCCATTACTCTGACCCGCCTTGATCGCTGTTGCTTGCCCATAAACAAGCTCAGTTAATACGGATCCAGGATATTGTTAATGCAGTTTGGCTGGATCCAGCATATCGGTATCGTCATCGGCTTTCGAATCTTTCGAATCTTTCGAATCTTTCGAATCTTTCGAATCTTTCGAATCTTTCGAATCTTTCGAAGTTGCACCCCCTTTGCCGGACGAATTTTTTTCGTCATCACCCCAGTCCTGGGGGGGTCCGGGTACCTTACCTTCCATAATGGAATCGATCTGCCTCGAATCGATCGTTTCGTACTTCATCAGGGCATCGGCCATCAGATGGAGTTTGTCTTCGTTTTCCTTCAACATGACGACCGCGCGCTGATAGTTTCGATCTATAATCGTACGAATTTCAGAATCGATCGCCTGCGCCGTAACATCGGAGACGGTTTTCTGCCTCCCCATAGTCTTACCGAGAAAGATCTCGCCTTCGTCTTCGTTATAGGATAACGGGCCCATACGATCAGATAAGCCCCATTGGGTTACCATACTACGCGCGATACTGGTGGCTCGCTCGATATCGTTGGCGGCACCTGTGGTAACCGCATCTTCACCATAAATCAGCTCCTCCGCAATACGGCCTCCAAAAAGGGCGGAGAGCTGGCTTTCCAGTAGCTTTTTGCTAAAGCTGTAACGGTCATCTTCCGGCAGAAACATGGTCACTCCCAGAGTATTGCCACGCGGAATAATACTGACCTTGTAAACCGGGTCGTGTTCCGGCACCAACCGTCCAACGATGGCATGTCCGGCCTCATGGTAAGCCGTGAGCTTTTTCTCGTCTTCTTTCATGATCATCGACCTGCGCTCCGCGCCCATCATGATCTTGTCCTTGGCGCGTTCGAATTCGGCCATGGTCACTACTTTTCTATTCGCTCTGGCGGCAAATAACGCCGCTTCATTGATCAGGTTGGCAAGGTCGGCACCGGAAAACCCAGGGGTACCCCGGGCGATTACCATTTTATCTACATTATCTGCCGTCGGTACCTTGCGCATATGAACCTTCAAAATTTGTGAACGGCCACGCACGTCTGGCAAAGGCACAACGACCTGTCGGTCAAACCGACCGGGGCGCAATAAAGCAGGGTCAAGCACATCGGGCCGGTTGGTAGCGGCGATTACGATCACACCCTCGTTTCCCTCGAAACCGTCCATTTCGACCAGCAACTGATTCAGGGTTTGTTCGCGTTCATCGTGTCCACCGCCAAGTCCGGCACCACGATGGCGGCCCACTGCGTCGATTTCGTCGATAAAGATGATACAGGGTGAATGCTTTTTAGCCTGTTCGAACATATCGCGCACACGCGAAGCGCCCACCCCGACAAACATTTCAACGAAATCGGAACCCGAAATATTAAAAAATGGAACCTTCGCCTCGCCTGCAATAGCCTTGGCCAATAAGGTCTTACCTGTGCCCGGCGCACCCACCATCAATACACCCTGGGGGATTTTACCGCCGAGTTTCTGGAACTTGGAGGGGTCAGCTAAAAATTCGACCAGCTCTGCCACCTCTTCCTTGGCTTCGTCAATACCGGCAACATCGTTAAAGGTAATATTGATCTGATCTTCGCTTATTAAACGTGCTTTACTCTTGCCAAATGACATAGCGCCACGGCCACCGCCACCGCCTTGCATCTGACGCATAAAGAAAATCCACAATCCAATTAACACGATGAAAGGGAACCAGCTAACAAAAATATGTGTGAGTAACGAAGGTTGCTCAGGGGGCTTGCCGATGATATCGACATTGGCACGATCCAGGTCGCCGATTAATGCGGAATTATTGGTTTCGGGGCTATAGGTAGTAAACAGGGTGTCAGAAATCAACCTGCCGGTTATATTCTGACCTTCGATCATAACTTCCTTGACCTGACCCTGCTTTACCTGGGTCAAAAAGTCTGAATAGATCAGGGTCTGACTGCTCGAGGAGCGATCGCCAAAATTCTGGAATATCGACAACAATACGACGGCGATGACTACCCATAAAATTAAATTCTTTGCCACATCATTCACTCAATTTTAACACCTGTTGTGATCGCTCTCTGCCGAGCTATGTTATATTTTACCGCTATTGCTAATAGATACTAGCGTAATTTCTGTCTCTATTAACATTTGATTCCACTACATACTGCATAAATTTCGCGCGATTTGGCCCTCGAGGCTCTGGGTTTGCGGAATTTGACGCTGTTAAAGGCCATCCTGAAGACTGAAACCAATGCTTCAAATCCTTCTCCCTGGAATAATTTGACCACGAAATGACCATTTTGGTTTAAATTACCCCTGGCCAGGTCAAACGCCAGTTCGGCCAGATACACCGATTTTGGCTGATCCACGATTCCCATACCACTTAAATTGGGGGCCATATCGGATAAAACAAGATCGAATAATTTATTGTCGACCAGATCGAGAATCCGATCCAGCGTTTCCCGTTCGCTAAAATCACCCTGTATGAACTCAACACCTGCGATTGGTTCCATCGGCAGCAGGTCAACCGCTATCAATCGACCTTGATCCTGCGCGAATTGACTGACGTATTCGCTCCAGCCACCGGGCGCGGCACCCAGATCCAGCACAAATTGCCCGGGTTTTAAAATATGATCCTTTTGCTGAATCTCGATCAACTTGTAAACCGCGCGCGAGCGATATCCTTCTTTACGCGCCTTCAGTACATACGCGTCCTGGTGATGGTTTTTTAACCATTGGTTACTGCTTTTGGAACGTGACATCGATCAAGGCTGTGGTAGTATGCGGCGCCGTTTGGCACGACAACACGATGAACTTAAGTAATTCACAAATCAAGCGTTTACGCGCCGAGTCGCAGCGACTAAAACTGAAACCCGTGGTGATGATCGGTCAAAACGGTCTGAGCGAAAATGTGCAAAACGAAATCGATAGCGCGCTCGGACACCACGAATTGGTGAAAATTCGTATACCTTCACTGGATAAGACTACAAAAATGCCGCTGATCGACACTATTTGTGCTCACCACCGGGCTAACCTGGTTCAGGCGATAGGGCATGTGATCGTGATCTACCGGCGTAACGACGAGATCGATCGATTTGCTAATTTGCTAAAGGACTGATTACAAACATCCGAAAATAATAACGTGAAAAAATCTTTCTCAGAGTGGATAGAATTCCTTTATGGCCCTTTCTTCAAGGTCATAGGTTTTTTTTACCGCGTCTATACAGCCAATCGCGCCCGCGCCGAAAGTCTCAAGGCCAATGAACTAGTATCCTCATTTATCAAGTTCATTACTGTGGCAATTATGCTTGGGTGGTTCCTGGTCTGGTACTTCGCGCCCGAAGAGAGCGAAACCAGTCTGATAGACGCAGTCAAACAGAGTATTGGACTCGATTCGCCTTCCGATCAATAGATTAATTCACGGCCCCTTTATCGGTAATGCACCGCGGTTATTTCGTATTCCCTGACACCGCTCGGTGCTTCTACTGTCACATCTTCGCCCTTTTCCTTACCTATCAATGCCCTCGCAATAGGTGAACTGATGGCGATTCGATAGAGACTAATATCGGCTTCGATATCCCCTACTATCTGGTAACTCACCTGTTCTTCGGATTCGACATCGATCAGGTCTACGGTACACCCGAATACCACGCGTTCGCTCTGGTTTAGACGAGTGACGTCGATAATCTGTGCATTGGTCAAAGCGAACTCTACTTCGGCAATTCGACCCTCCATAAACCCCTGTTCTTCACGCGCGGCATGATATTCGGCATTTTCCTTCAGGTCGCCATGGTCTCTGGCGACCGCTATGGCTTCGATAACCTTCGGGCGCCTGACATATTTCAACTCTTTGAGTTCTTCTTTAAGCCTTTCCGCACCCTCTGCGGTCAGCGGTATCTGGTTCATCTTGCTTTTATCCTGATCTTTTACAAAGAAATTTTAATGTAACGATTGTAACCGGTATACATCTTCGATTTCACGGTGCGACATTGCCTGGCAGGTAGCCCTGCCCCCGGAGAGGGTCGTGGTATAGCAAACCGAATGCATCAATGCTTCTCTGCGTATAGCATAGGAATCGGCGATTGCCGAGCGCCCTTCGGTGGTATTGACTATCAATACGATTTCGTCATTCTTGATCATGTCAACAATATGTGGCCGACCTTCCTTCACCTTGTTGATGTGTTTGCATGCGACACCAGCCGCCTGAATGACCCTCGCGGTACCGCCGGTAGCGACCAGATTAAAACCTTTATCGAGCAGGTCCCTGGCAATTTCGACTATGCCCTTCTTGTCATTATCGCGCACGCTCAGAAATGCCGTCCCCGGGTGCGGAATCACGCCACCGGAAGCTATCATACCTTTAGCAAAAGCTTCAGCAAAGGTCTTGCCAATTCCCATCACTTCACCTGTTGATTTCATTTCCGGGCCGAGGATCGGATCCACACCCTGGAATTTAATGAATGGAAATACCGATTCCTTAACCGATACATGATCTGGCACGATCTGTTTTGTATATCCTTGCTGCACCAGCGTCTGACCCACCATGCATCGCGCCGCAATTTTCGCCAGCGGCACCCCGGTGGCCTTGGAAACAAAAGGCACGGTACGCGACGCGCGTGGATTGACTTCGAGAATATAAACTTCCTCGCCCTTGATCGCAAACTGCGTATTCATCAGCCCTATAACTTTCAGCTCTTTTGCCATTTGCCTGACCTGTTCGCACATTCTCTGCTGTATATCATCGGACAGGGTATAGGGTGGCAGTGAACAGGCGGAATCGCCAGAGTGTACGCCAGCCTGTTCGATATGTTCCATAAGCCCGCCAATCAATACGCTTTCGCCATCGCAAACAGCATCGACATCTACTTCAACCGCGTCATCCAGAAACCGATCGAGTAGCACCGGAGAATCCCGTGTCACCAGTATCGCTTCTTTCATGTAGCGCGCCAGATCTTCCTGGTCGTATACAATTTCCATGGCCCGTCCACCGAGCACATAGGAAGGTCGGACCACGAGAGGGAACCCAACCTGATCGGCGAGACTCGACGCGGTTTCGACATCAAACGCGATACGATTGGGCGGCTGTAACAGGCCGAGCCGATTTATCATTTGCTGAAACCGTTCGCGGTCTTCGGCCATATCGATCGAATCGGGTGTGGTGCCGATGATCGGTACCCCGGCTGCTTCGAGCGCGCGCGCCAGATTGAGCGGTGTTTGACCACCAAACTGGACGATTACCCCTTGCGGTTTTTCGAGCTGTATCACTTCGAGCACATCCTCGAAAGTAAGCGGCTCAAAATATAGACGATCCGAGGTGTCGTAATCGGTCGATACTGTTTCGGGGTTACAGTTGATCATGATGGTTTCATAGCCGTCTTCACGCATCGCCATCGCTGCGTGTACGCAGCAATAATCGAATTCGATTCCCTGGCCGATACGGTTTGGTCCACCGCCGAGTACGATTATTTTCTCCCTGTCGCTCGGCTCGGCTTCGCATTCCTGCTCGTAACTTGAATATAGATAAGCCGTCGACGATGCAAACTCCGCCGCGCAGGTATCGACCCGTTTGTAGACCGGGCGCACACCCAGGTTTCTCCGCAGGGATGCAATTTCGAGCTCATCGCTACCCAGCAATTTTGCCAGGCGCCGGTCGGAAAACCCCTTACGCTTTAATGCGCGAAAATCTTCGGCGCTCAGCGCTGTGGCCTGGGTGCCTGCCAGGCCCGATTCGGTTTGAAGCAAATCTTCGATCTGCGCCAGAAACCAGGGATCGATGGCGGTATATTGAAAAATCTTTTCCAGACTATATCCGGATCGAAACGCGTCCGCGACATACCAGATACGCTGCGCGCCCGGTAATCTGAGTTCCGTGCGGTACAAGTCTTCGAGTTCATCCTTGCTCAGATTCTGATCGACGATTTCGTCCAGTCCATCGACGCCCGTTTCCAGTCCACGCAGGGCCTTCTGGAAAGACTCCTGGAAGCTGCGCCCGATGGCCATGACTTCGCCAACCGACTTCATCTGGATCGAGAGCCTGTTGTCGGCCTGGGGAAATTTTTCGAAGGTAAATCGTGGCATCTTGGTTACCACGTAATCGATCGTGGGTTCAAACGACGCGGGTGTCGAGCCGCCGGTAATATCGTTTTTCAACTCATCCAGGGTATAACCCACCGCCAGTTTCGCCGCCACCCTGGCAATAGGAAATCCGGTGGCCTTGGACGCCAACGCCGAAGAACGCGAAACCCGGGGATTCATCTCGATGATGATCATTTCACCATTTTCCGGATTCACTGCGAATTGAACATTGGAACCGCCGGTTTCGACACCGATCTTACGCAATACCGCGAGCGAGGCATTACGCATGATTTGATATTCCTTGTCGGTCAGGGTTTGCGCCGGTGCGACGGTAATCGAGTCGCCGGTGTGTACGCCCATTGGATCCAGGTTTTCGATCGAACAAATGATGATGCAATTGTCTTTCTTATCGCGCACCACCTCCATTTCAAATTCTTTCCAGCCCAGCACCGAAGTTTCAATCAGCACTTCGCTGGTCGGCGACAGTTCCAGCCCATGCCTGATAATGTCTTCGAATTCCTCGCGGTTATAGGCGATACCACCCCCGCTGCCGCCCATGGTAAAGGACGGGCGAATGATAACCGGAAACCCTATCTGCGACTGGCCTTGCCAGGCTTCTTCGAGACTGTGCGCGATAAATGCTCTCGGCGTGCTCAAGCCAATGTCGGTCATGGCTTTCCTGAATTGCTCGCGGTCTTCCGCCATATCGATGGCTTCGCGACTCGCGCCAATCATTTCTACCTGGTATTTTTTCAACACTCCTTCGCGGTCGAGATCGAGTGCACAGTTGAGCGCTGTTTGCCCACCCATGGTCGGTAACAATGCATCAGGGCGTTCTTTTTCGATGATCTTTTCAATCACTTTCCAGTTGATCGGTTCGATGTAAACCGAATCAGCACTATCAGGGTCGGTCATAATGGTCGCGGGATTAGAGTTAATCAATATGACTCGAATACCTTCTTCCTTTAGCGCCTTGCAGGCCTGGGTGCCGGAGTAATCGAATTCGCAGGCCTGGCCGATTACGATTGGACCAGCACCGATTATTAACACGGATTCGATATCGGTTCTGCGCGGCATCAGGCTACTCCCGCGCAATCAGGCTGATTGGCACGCGCTTTTATCAAATCAAAAAAATGATCGAACATGGGTGCGACATCGTGTGGCCCGGGGCTTGCTTCGGGATGACCCTGGAAGCTGAATGCCGGTTTATCGGTGCGATGCACCGCCTGCAGGCTGCCGTCGAATAACGATCGATGAGTTGCGCGCAAATTATCCGGCAGCGTTTTTTCATCGACCGCGAATCCATGGTTCTGGCTGGTGATCATTACTTCGCCGGTATCCAGATTTTGCACCGGATGATTCGCGCCGTGGTGACCGAACTTCATTTTCAGGGTTCGGGCGCCACTGGCCAGGGCCAGTAGCTGATGTCCGAGACAAATGCCAAACACCGGAATGCTGGTTTGCAAAATCTGGCCGATGGCTGCTATCGCATAGTCGCAGGGCTCAGGGTCACCTGGCCCATTGGACAGGAATACCCCATCTGGGCTCATCTTCAGCACGGCCTCAGCCGGAGTCTGTGCAGGTACCACAGTGACCCTTGCTCCGCGGTCGACCAGCATGCACAAAATGTTTTTCTTGATACCGTAATCGTAGGCCACGACGTGATATTCACCCGCCTGTTGTTTCTGATAGCCCCGTGCTAACGACCAGGTCGACTGCGCCCATTCGTAGGCTTTATCGGTTGACACCACCCTGGCGAGATCGGTGCCGGCAAGCCCACCAAAAGCCCGCGCCGCGCTCAGAGCCTGCTTTGCTGAAATTTTATCACCCGCCATGATGGCACCGTTTTGCACACCTTTATCGCGTAGCAGGCGGGTTAATTTGCGCGTATCGATATCGGCGATGGCAACGACCTGCCGGGCCTCCAGATAGTCCTGAAGATTCTGCTGACTACGCCAACTGCTTGCCCGTATCGGTAAATCTCTGATGATGAGGCCACTGGCATGGATGTTCTGCGCTTCTTCGTCTTCGGCGTTGACACCGGTATTTCCGATATGCGGATAGGTCAAAGTGATTAATTGCTGGCAGTAGGAAGGGTCGGTTAAGATTTCCTGGTAGCCAGTCATCGATGTATTGAATACGACTTCGCCGGGTGCTAACCCGTCGGCTCCGATTGACCTGCCCTCAAATAAAGTTCCATCTTGCAAGGCCAGTATTGCTGGTTTTGGCACAAACCCTCCCGGTTCAAAAAAATGCACGCGCACGAAAACAGGAGGAACCGCAGGTTCTTCCCATCTCTGAATTTTAAAAGTTTACACTGCGGAAGCAGCATCTTCTTGAGAGCGTATTATATGACGATTGAGGATTAACGTCTACAGACAGCAATGGTTTTTAATGCATTCAAATTAGGGATAGTCTGATTTATTCAGGGGTTCCTTAGGGAAGGTCTGATTTATTCAGGCCTTCCCGCAGTACTATGGACAGGTTTTTGCTCCTGCAAAACCTGCATTTCCCACAGAGCCTGCCCCGCGAGCATCGCGAGTGCTTTGGGTATCCTTGTGGGTCATGTGCTGCCAAAATCGATGCCGCTAAGGCATTGATTTTGTGAGACAAACGAAAATCACATTTTTCGTTTGTCGTCCTCTGAGAATTCACGGATGAATTATTCAGAGGTTCCTTAGCACAAATATAGTATGCACCAGGGTTCCCTGGCAATAGATTAGAATAAAGGATGCCTTTCTTTCAGTGCTCGAACATCCCCTTCGGCTCTTAGGCTATCTTCAGGATAGAAGGCGATCGGATCTTCGATTTCCATCTCTGCGCCCAATAAACCTGCTGCAACAGCATAAGCACAAAGAGGTGCATAGCTTGGGTTATACCCTCCCTCCTGAGTCATCACCAGTTTTCCTCCACAGACTTCCTGCACGAGTTCGCGTAACTGACTGGCCATTCGATAGTAACCTGCCATCGTCACCATTTGCCGGCCATTTGGGTCAAACTGGTTGGCGTCCTGACCGTTAGCGAGAATAATTAAATCTGGATTAAACGCCTGAACCTTAGGCACAACACACTGTTCAAATACACTCGTGTAACAGATGTCCCCAGCTCCGAAGGGCAATGGCAGGTTGATATTGAATCCGGTGCCGGCAGCTATGCCGATTTCATCGACCTTGCCTGTTTCTGGATGGGAAGTACCCCAGGAACCGTGATCCATATGCATTGAAATAGTCAGAATATCCTCTCGATTATAAAATCCGGCCTGGGTTCCATTACCGTGGTGCACGTCCCAGTCTATAATCGCAATTTTTTTATAACCTTGCGCAATCGCCTCAAGTGCAGCTAATCCGATGCCATTAATGAAACAGTAACCATCAGCCATGTTTGGCTGAGCATGGTGATTAGGCGGCCGACAGATACCATAGCTCATCAGGCCTTCGCCACCAAGTACGTATCTGAGTGCCGAGAGCGCAGCACCTGCTGCGAGACGCGCAACTTCCAGGCCACCTTTGGGCAAATAGGTCGATGGCGAGAGGTATTCTCCTGTTTTGTCGGCCTCTTTGAGGCGCTGCAGGTATTCCTCCGTATGAAACTCGAGTAACTCCTTATCAGTTGCGCTAACCGGGGTTCCCCAACTCAGTCGATTTCCCAATGGACCTCTTTTCAATACCGATACGGTGTTGATGATCCGATCGGCGCCTTCAGGCTGCTCGATTTGTTTTTCCAGCAGAGGCGATGGACAGGAGTCGAACATGCCATCTGGAATTCGATGTAATAACATTCTTTCATCATAGAAAATTTTCATTTTACGGAGCTTCCAAATCTTGGTCAGGCAAACAGGACCTGAAGTTCACGCGGCGTGCTGCAGGCAAATTGTGCGTGATTTTCCTGAAATAAAAGGGTTTCGATAGTGACTGATAAACCGGCGCTATTGGGAGCAAAGAAATTACATTCGTGGTTGACGACACTCATAGGTCCAAAGATATCAGTTTCCTTTGTCATGCTCAGGTCATAAATATAGGTTCCGACCCAATCCGGTGGGAAGGCAATACCCAGTTCATAACCACCTGACCAATAACAGTCTTCAAAAATACCCGCTTCAACATAATAGTCACGTATCGATTCAAGTAACCTTTTGACCTTCAGTCCTGGTTTCAGCTGAGATTGAATAATTTCAAAAGCCTTTATCGATTTTCCGTGAAGAGCTGCAACCTCGGCGGGTGGCTCCCCTACCCAGAAACTGCGCGCAATATTGCAATGGTAACGATTAAACACACCGCATAAATCGACGTTCACGCGCTCACCCATCTGTATCGGTTTTCGACTGGCAAGTGGGTGCAGGCAATTCGATCTAAACCCGGACATAACCGGTGGAAGAATAGCTGGAAATTCACCGCCCGCTCTGGCCATGGCCGATGTGAAGGCCGCAAACACTTCGAGTTCCATTACCCCGGGCTGGATAGCGTCTCTTGCCGCGGCCATACCAATATCTGCAATTCGACCTGCCTCTACCAGGCAATCCATTTCCAGCGCAGATTTTTTCCTGCGAGCCTCACGAACTATGTCCGTTCCATCAATTACTTTCATACCTGTCGATTCAAAGCCTTTTCGGTATAGCTTCGAGACGACAGGATTGGGTCGATAGTTATAGAGTTCCAGGCCAACTGAACCCTTTAGCCAGCCCGCCGCCTTAAGCTCCTTAAGAATGAACGAAATACCATCGCGGCGGGATTCGATCGGGAATATTCGAACGTCTTTCGATACAGTCCCGATAGCGACTAACATCGCCTCGCTGGGGGTTTCAAAATGGATAGTCGTGTCGTGGTTAACCTGCACGGCAATGCCGCTAGTCGGGGGGAAGTTTCGGCCACTTTGAGCCTGATACCACTCAGATTGAAAACCGCTCACATAGTACAAACTCTCAGGTGATGTCAGGAATAGCAATTCAATTCCAAAACCTTCCATGAGGCGCCTGATGCGATTAAGCCGCTCTTCATACTCTGCCTCCGGGAAAGGCACTTCTTTGTGTTGAGGCGCAACGGCCAGGGCTGCTTGAAAATTTGCTTTCATCACGGTTACCAGTGTGCGGCAGGATCCAGCTATTAAAGCCTGGGAGCTACGGGTTAATTTAATGCAAATGTGCCAGGTAATTTTCCCAGGTGTGACGTTTCCTCGAAACCATATTGCGCGTGAGCTGATTTTCATCCATCGAATCATGCAACGCGTTTGGTTCAGACGGCGCGGTTGGGATTGAGGACTGCGACGGAAGGTGCAGGATAATTTCCTTGCCTGGCTGATGTGCAAAGGCTGCCGGTTTTCGGCTATTGGAGGCACCTGGTATGATCGCGAAAGTATGGTCACCTTCCAGCTTGATCGCCGCCTGACCCTGGTCGAGCGAATACCCGATATCGTCGATGACCAGGGACAGAACCGGGTGCTGACCACCAACTGCAGCAGTGGTAAAGCATAGAAATGCCGTGACCAGGTATACTTTCGTCAAGCCGTTAGCTGCTTTTGCGCTGATTCAGGATGTGTAAACCCTTGAGCAGATTAAGCGCTTCATATAACTGGAAGTCGGTCTGGGCCAGGGTTTCGGCGTCATTTTTATCAGCCTCATCACGAGCGTCACTGCTGGTGTCTTCTTCACCGTTGGGATTGCTCAGGCGGCCATCGAGGTCTTTTTCGGAAAACGACTTCCTCTGCGAGCCTTCTTTGGCGGCGACACTGAGCGTGCTCAAAACGATATCCGGATCGATACCCCTGGCCTGTATCGAACGTCCGTCGGGGGTGAAATATCGTGCCGTGGTCAGTTTTACCGCTGAACCATTGCGTAATTCCTGAATGGTTTGAACCGACCCTTTGCCGAAGGATTTGGTACCCATAATGATCGCCCGTTTGTGATCCTGCATCGCGCCGGCGACAATTTCCGATGCCGAGGCTGAGCCACCATTGATCAATATAATCAGTGGGGCGCCATTAAGACTGTCGCCTGGAGTGGCGAGGTAGCGATTACTCGAGTCTTTGATGCGACCTTCGGTGTATACGATCAGACCATCATCGATAAAGGCGTCTGATACACCTACTGCACCATTCAAAACACCACCGGGATTATTGCGCAAATCGAGAACCAGCCCTACGAGTTTGTTCTGCTTTTGCAGATCGGAAATAGCCTTGAGTAAATCGGTTGTGGTGCGAGACTGAAAATTAGTAATACGCACATAACCGTAACCCGGCTCCAGCATGCGATTCTTAACGCTCTTAACGCGAATTATTTCGCGCGTAATGGTGAAAATCAGTGGTTTCGGTTCACCTTCACGGATCACCGTGAGTACGATGTCGGTATTAGGTTTGCCACGCATCAGTTTTACCGCTTCGTTCAGGGTCATGCCCTTGACTGACTTGTCGTCGAGTTTGACGATCAGGTCGCTGGCCTGTATTCCTGCCCGAAACGCGGGCGTATCGTCGATTGGGGAGATCACTTTTACGAAGCCATTTTCCATCCCGACTTCGATTCCGAGGCCGCCGAACTGTCCGGTGGTGCCAATCTTCAAGTCTCCAAATTCTGAAGTATTTAAAAAGGATGAATGTGGGTCGAGCCCACTGAGCATCCCTCTAATCGCATCCTCGATCAATTGTTTGTCATCGACAGATTCAACATAGTCAGATTTGATACGTGAAAATACTTCGGTAAAGGCCCGTAATTCCTCAAACGGAATATCCTGGTCATCTTTTAGTGCGTAGACGCTATGCCCGATGGCCAAAGAAAGGCCAAGCACTATCCCTACCAGAAAATAGGTTGATTTTCGTAAATTGTTAGGCATTAATTTCTCCGCATGCATGCTCTAATTGTAGACCAAATGCTGTTTGAGAAGTTGTTATACCTCCCAAAATAGCATTTTCGCACTGGTTTGTTTATCCCTCCAGGAGTAGATCCATCGTTCCAGCTGTATTGATGCTACCCTGGCTAGGATGTGAACAGGTTACTGCTCTTGCACCACCGCGTGGGGTCTTGTGGTTTTCCTTTCTTTCGGATTTCGAAATAGAGACCTGTTTGTGATTGTCCACCGCTATTACCAATACTACTGATTATATCACCGGACTCAACCCATTCTCCGGCTGATTTAAACAATGATTCATTGTGTCCATATAGTGACAGGTATGAATTGCCATGGTCGATGATGACTAAATTGCCCATACCGCGTAGCCAGTCCGCAAATGCAATGCGGCCATGAGAAATAGCCCGCACGTATCTGCCGGCGGGTGCATCGATCACTATTCCCTGCCAACGCAGGCCAGAGAGCGGCTTTCGTCGTCCGAATAACTGTTTTAATTTTCCTTTCACCGGCCAGGCCAGTTTACCTTTGAGCATGGCAAAGGTTTTTCTGTCGAATTCGGGGTCCTGCAATGGTGTTTCGGTCAGAATTTCCTGTATCGAACTGATCAGGTTTTGCAGTTGGTTGGCGTCGTCCTCGAGTTTGCTCAGGTAGCGGCCCTGTTTCTTTAATAGTTTATCCAGTAACGCGATAATGGATTTACGTTTATTACGATCCTTGCTCAGTTGGGCGATCTGTGTTTTTTGTAACTTGTGGTTTTTTTCCAGCCCCAGCCGGGTGTTGTTGATCTGGATCTCGGTTTCGATAATCTTGTCGATATTTGCCTTGACGTTATCGATCAACTTGACTCGGGCGTTCGAGAAATACTGGTAATACACCAGATTGCGCTGAAAGATCTCCGGATCCTGTTGTGAAAAAAGCAGTTTCGCCTTTTCCTGCGTGCCCAGTGTGAAGGCGGTGTACACCTGCTGTGCCAGGATATCGTTTTCACGGCTGAGCTGCTGCTGATGTTGTTTTCGTGTTTTGCGTAGTTTTTTGAGCTCGGCCTGTTTTCGCCCTATTTTCTTTTCAGTATCCCGAATTTTCCGGCTGAGGGCGCCGACCTTGCGTTCGATTTTTTCCAGTTGCCTGGTATAGCGCGATTTACTGTCTTCCTTAACGTCGATCGTCTGTTTTAATTTGCTGATTTTAACCTGAAGGGCCTTGAGCTCTTCCTCTTTCAGGTCTTTCTGGTTCGCGCTCGCAGGCGCTGCAAGCAGGCACAACGTAAGAAGGGTGAAAACCAGCAGCCGGGTAAAAGAGATATCGAATATCCGCGTCATGGCGCGAAATCATACTGGAATTTATTTTGTCTGACCAATCTGGGCGCTCTGAATTAGGTCTGTCATCGGTAGACAATTATATACGATTCAATCATAATCGAACGCTAATATTATTGTTTGGTAATAAACCGTCAATGAATTTTGATTCGGTAGAGTCGATCGACGCCTCGCAGTTACTCGCGCGGGAAGAAGACATTGAAACAGCGTCGCGTTCGCTCAAAGCCATGTCACATCCACTGCGTTTGAAAATTCTTTGTACCCTCGGAAGCCAGGAAATCAGCGTGCAGGGCATAGTCGACAATGTCGGGACTTCGCAAAGCAATATTTCACAACACCTCGCGATTTTACGCGATAAGGGTATACTGGCATCGCGCAAGGATGCCAATCGAGTTTTTTACCGTGTTGGTGATGCACGTACCCTGCGTTTGATCGGTATGATGCAAGAAGTTTTCTGTTCTTCGTAATATCCTATAATCCATGATTGCTCAAATAACTGAATTTTCAGCTAATCACCCTTTGTTGGTTGGCGGTTTTGTTGTTTTGCTGGTTGCGTTATTTTTTAATGAACTCAAACACGCGGCGAAAAAATTTAAAAGTCTGGTACCCGCCGAAGTGATCCGGATGATGAATAACGAGGAAGTGGTATTGCTCGATGTCAGGGAGCCGTCCGAAACCGCAGCGGGGAAACTAGCCAGGGCAATCCAGATTCCGGCGGGTTCGGTGGCCCAGCGTATCAGTGAACTCAAAAAGCACCGGGGTAAACCGGTCATAGTTTATTGCAAAACCGGCGCTCGTTCCGGAATTGCCTGCAGCGCGTTAAATAAAGATGGTTTCGAAAATATTTATAGCATGAAAGGCGGCATACTCGCCTGGCAGGACGAGCATTTACCGGTCGTGAAAAAATAGGCTGCCGGTGCGGTAAACATCCCCTTGAAGAGGTATTCAGTACGATGAGCGAAAAACAGGCTCAGGAAAATCAATTCGCTATTCAGAAACTTTACGTCAAGGATATTTCTTTTGAATCGCCTGGCGCACCGGGTGCATTCAGTTTCAAGAAATGGGAACCAAAAATCGATATTAACTTAAATAATGCGCATAAGATCATCAGCGAAAATGTATACGAGGCGGTTTTAACTATCACGGCAACCGTGAAGCAAGACGGTAAAGCCGCTTTCCTGGTAGAAGTACAGCAGGCCGGGATATTTACCGTCGCCGGATTTAAGGAACAGGATCGAAATTACATCCTCGCCAGCCAATGCATGAATATTTTGTTTCCTTATGCCAGGGAGGTGATTTCGGATTTGACCGCACGCGGTGGCTTCCCACCGTTTATACTTTCCCCGGTAAATTTCGATGCCCTGTATCAGCAGCACGTTCAGCGGCAAAAGGATAAACAGCAGGAAACGGAAGACCTAAAGCACTGATAAGGTACAATGACTAACAATACCACGGTTGCCGTACTGGGTGCAGGTTCATGGGGTACTGCACTGGCAATTCAACTGGCGCGTAACGGGCTGCAGGTTAACCTCTGGGGTCATCGAGCAAAACACATCGAAGGGTTGATCGCCGCGCGCGAAAATATTCCCTACCTCCCCGGTATAGCGTTAAGCGAAAATATCCGCCCCGATGCCTCCCTGGAAAACTGTTTACAAAATGCAGAAGTAGTACTGATTGCAATTCCGAGCAAGGCATTTCGAAGCTTGTTGCAATCTTTAAAACCGGGCCTCGATCAGGGCGTCAGCGTGTATTGGGCGAGCAAGGGTTTCGAAATCGAATCGGGTAAGCTATTGCATGAAATATTTTGTGAAGAATTGCCCGGGCATCATTATGGTGTGATATCGGGCCCCACTTTTGCCAGCGAAGTAGCCTCAGGTTTGCCAGCGGCGATCACCTGTGCCGGGGACGAGCAGTCTTCCACAAAGCATTTTGCTAACCTGTTACACGGCAATCGGTTTCGATGTTATACGTCGGATGATGTAGTCGGGGTAGAGTTGGGCGGTGCATTGAAGAATATACTCGCGATTGCCGTAGGAACTGCCGATGGACTGGGTTTTGGGGCCAATACCCGCGCCGCGTTGATCACCCGTGGTCTGGCGGAAGAAATACGCCTGGGCCAGCGCCTTGGCGCCCGCCAGGAAACCCTGATGGGGCTGGCTGGCCTCGGCGATCTGGTTTTGACCTGTACCGATGACCAGAGTCGAAATCGGCGCTTTGGTTTGGCAATTGGACGCGGGATATCGGTACAACAGGCAGAAATAGAGATCGGTCAGACAGTCGAAGGATTGCGTGCTGCAAAAGCTATCCACCACCTGGCGCTCGACCTGAAACTGGATCTACCCATCATGGAACAGGTCTACCAGGTACTTTACCAGGACAAACCCCCGTTGGATGCTGTCAAGGACCTCGAAAGCAGGCCGCAACGCGCCGAACTGGGAGATTAATCGTGAATGGTGAATGGGGTCAGGTCTATCTTTTAGCCTCGATTGGAGGTCAGTACATAAGGATTACGTTAAATCTTGAGGCTAAAAGCTAGACCTGACCCCATTTTTGTTGTCGCCAGGCCTCATACACCACGATAGAAACCGTATTTGACAAGTTCAGGCTTCTTGAATCCGCTACCATCGGGATTCGAAGTTTACTGTCACCCTCTAGTGAATCGAGTATTTCCGAGGGCAGACCACGGCTTTCCGGACCAAAAAGCAATGCATCCAGTGGTTCGAATTGCGCCTCCGAGTAGGTTCGCTCTGCTTTGGTGGTCAAAGCATATAAATGTTTGAAATTATTAGATATTTTGAAATCTTCCAATGACTGATAGCAATTTATATCCATCCATTCCCGGTAGTCGAGACCGGCTCTTCGAAGCAACTTATCCTCCAGTTTGAAACCCATCGGTTCGATAATGTGTAACCGGCACCCGGTATTTGCCGCGAGTCGAATGATATTGCCGGTATTGGGGGGTATCTCTGGCTCATAAAGAACAATATGGAACATATTTGAATAAATTCTTGCCAATTACTTGAATTATGCCGACTATAGGTTAAAATTTGTAGTAGTGACAATAAGTTATGACGTTTTTCTTAAGGAAACTCTAGAATAGATAAAAGCCAGTCATAGACGAATAATAGCAATACTATTAACAACTACAAACGGGGTTAATGTGAGCCTGTTTTCATCGGCAAGAAAAGATACGCAGATAGGGGTAGATTTTTTGCCCGCAGGCGTCGCCGTGGCTCAGGTGCGCACGGATAAGAAATCGCTCGGGAAAATATTACTGAGCGGGTACTTGCCCGCTGTTGGACAGGCGGCCCAGATACAGGCACTGCAAGGCTGGGTGCGTAAACATCGTTTACAGAAGTCGAACTGCGTCTGTCTGATTGCCAGTGATGATTACGATGTTTACCAGATTGAAAAACCCATTGTGGAAGAAGCTGAATTGACTTCGGCGCTCACCTGGCGTGTCAAAGATTTAATTAACTACGAGGTGACTTCGGCTGTAGTCGACAGTTATCCCTTACCGGTTTCAAACAAAAACAACATCCAGCAGATCAGCGTAGTTTGCGCGCACGAATCTGTAGTTGGGTCTTACGTAGACAGTATCAAGTCAACCGGGTTGACTTTGTCGGCAATCGATATTCACGATCTGGTAAGCAAAAACCTTCCCTGTGTCCATCAGGGTATCGGGCGTACCCAGGCGATTCTTTCGTTGGACAAACAAAGCGGAGTGCTGAGCATCTTCCACGATACAGACCTGTATGTCTCGCGCGATTTTAAAATTGGCATCAACCAGATAAAACAGGCGGGTAGCGAGGATGAAAGCGAATACGATTCGCTGTTACTCGAAATACAGCGCTCGATGGATTACTTCGAAAGCTATTATGGAATAGGGTCTGTATCCAATATGTCGATTTTCCCGCGGCTCCCAGCGACCGAAAAATTGGCAGGGTATCTGCAAAACTTCACCAGTTTTGATATTGATTTTGTCACGCCGGGCGAATCCGGGGAGACCGGCAACGAGGGTATTCTTGAGGCGCACTGCTTCCACGCCTACTGTGCTTCGTTAAGAGATGTGCAGCAATGATTAGTCAACAGATTAATCTCTACCAGGAGCGCTTCCGGGAAAAGAAGCTGCTGCTTTCCGCCAGACAGTTTGGCAGCTTGCTATTTCTTCTGCTGCTAAGCATAGGGGTAGGGTCTCCATTACTTCAAATGGATCTGGATCACGTCAGCCGGCAAAATCTGGCGATCAAGGCCAGCCAGGAAAAGATTACCGAGGAACTCAATGCAGCCAATGCCGAACTGGCCCGGTTATTAGCAGATAACCGCGCCGATCAGGAAATTGCCGGTATATCGAGAGAGATCAGTGCCCGCAGGAAAGTATTAAGTTTTGTCGATGCGAATCGGTTCGGGTCAGGCCAGGGGTTCTCTGCCTATCTGGTGGCGCTTTCGAGTTTGCATGTACGCAATGTGTGGCTGGATGAAATTGCGCTCGGCGAAAACTATGTCAGATTACGCGGCAGCGCCCTAAATGCAGACCTGATACCCGAATACTTTAACCGTTTTAGTGAAGAATCGATTTTTAAGGGCAACCGCTTTCATATATTTCAGCTAGAACGGAATGAGGCAAGTGCCTGGAAGGTGGATTTCGAAATTGCCACCGACGAGAAGGTCGATGAATAACCCGTTCAAACCAGGTGCAGAGAAATATAACTCGCTTACCCTGCGTGAGCGAGCCCTGATTGGTTTCACAGTCCTGGCTGCGATCGGTTTTGCCTGGTGGCAGCTGTACGCCAGTCCCACTTTGGAGCAGACCAGCAGCCTTGCCAGGGAAAACAGCAGACTCAGTAGCGAAGTGGCTATGACCCGCGCCGCGATCAACGATATCCGAACTCGGATTGCTGCAGGAGTCAATCGGGAAAAAGACCTTAAGCTGGCACAGCTCAGGCGCGACCTGGAAGCCGTGCAAGAGCGCCTGCGCTTAAAGACGATCGAGTTGATCGACCCGGAACAAATGCTTCAATTGATGACCGAGCTGGTTTACAGAAAATCGAATTTGAAGTTATTGAGTTTGAAAAGACGCGAAGTTAAGCCTGCCATTACACTGACCGAGCAACAGCAGGAGAATGCAGGCATTTATCGGCACGTGCTCGAAGTGAAGTTTTCCGGCAAATTCACCGATATCCTGAAATATATTCAAACGCTTGAAAACCTGGACTGGAAGTTAATCTGGGATCAAATCGAAATTGTCAGGCAGGAATATCCACAGATTACGGTCGAAGTGGTAATTTCGACGCTCAGCACAAGAAAGGAGTGGGTCGGTGTTTAGGCCATTCCTAAAAATGCGCTTTTTCCGCGATGGCCGCGTCTGCATCGTGCTCAAATCCTCATGTATTATTCATACATTCCGGTTCTCGACTCTGGCATCCTGCTTCGTTCTACCTCCTGCATCCATGCAGTCGTCCGCGCGGAACTTCCTTGCCCTGGCAAAAAAATCACTATTTTTAGAGGCACTCTACAGAGTGCCCATCCGAAATATCCTAACATTGATGCTGCCTCTATTTATCTTCCAGGCTGGTATAGCTCAGGCTGCGGAGATCAGGGACCCGATGCGGCCTCCGGCTTTTGCTTTGCAGAAATTTCAGCAGGCCAGGTGGAAAAACGCTAATAAGGGCGTTATAAAAGCAACCGCAGTGAAAAAAACGGCGGCAAAACCGATGCAATTGACATCGATTCTCTATTCTCCTGAACGCAAGATCGCAATTATCGACGATCAAACGCTTAGAGTGGGTGACTCGATCCGCAATGCCAAACTGATCAGAATCAATAAAGACAGTGTTCGACTGATGAAAAAAGGAAAACTCATCGACCTTCACCTGAACCATGAATTGACTGCGATTAAAAAAATAACAGTCGAGAGAAAATTATGATCCAGTCTCGTTTCTTACTGATATTTACCCTGTTTTTGTTGACCTCCTGTGCGTCAAAAAACAGCATCGATAGTGCCCGCCAGACTCAACAGAGTATCAGCGATGCGATGGCGGAAGCCAGTCAGGTTGAAATTCCAGGGGTGGAAACCCCCTCGAGCGATATTCTCGACGATTTGTTACCCGGAAGCGGAATCAGCATTCCCGGATTGAGTGAAGATATCAAACAGGAAGCGGCTTTCGACATCTCGGTTTCTAACGCCCCGGCCAAATTATTCTTCATGAGCCTGGTGAAAGATACCGATACCAACATGGTGGTTCATCCGAGCGTACAGGGTGAACTATCGCTGGACCTCAAAAACGTAACGGTCGCCGAGGTGCTGGATCTGACGCGCGAAGTGTATGGCTACGAATACAAGCTGACGGCCACGGGTTACATCGTATTGCCGGCGCGACTCCAGTCGCGCATCTTTCCAGTCAATTACCTGAATGTCAGTCGTACCGGGAAATCCAGGATGACGGTCAGCTCGGGGCAGATCGCAAGCAGCGGTAGCAACAGTAGTAGCGACGATAGCGATTCGTCATCGGATTCAGCACATGCGAGCCAGTCGAGCAGTATCAACACAACGATTCGGTCGGATTTCTGGGCCGATCTGCGCCAGACAGTTACTACAATCGTGGGCCAGGGTGAGGGGCGCTCGGTAGTCGTGGACCGTCATGCCGGCCTGGTAATAGTACGTGCTATGCCGGGCGAATTACGTGATGTCGAAGCCTACCTGAGCGACGCGCAGGAAAGTCTGCAGCGACAGGTTATTCTGGAAGCCAAGATTATCGAAGTGACATTGAATGACAGCTTTCAATCCGGCATAGACTGGGCGGCATTATCTTCCAGCGGTAGCGCATTTGCCGGCACCGCCGGTATTATCGATGGCAGTGCGGCAATCCTGGATAATTCAGGCGATCTGGATGTGTCGGCCGCGTTGTCGACCGGTAATAATGCTTTTACCAACCTGTTTGCGGTGGGTGGCGCGTCAAACAGCTTTGCAGCCCTGATACGCTTATTGAATACCCAGGGTGAAGTGCGGGTCCTGTCCAGTCCGCGCGTATCTACCCTCAACAATCAAAAAGCCGTGATCAAGGTGGGGTCAGATGAATTTTTTGTCACCGACGTGTCCTCAAGCACTTCATCGAGCACCTTGAGCACTATCACCACGCCGGATATTACCCTGACACCGTTTTTTTCGGGTATCGCGCTCGATGTGACGCCGCAAATCAGTGAGGACGGCATGGTCATATTGCACATCCACCCGAGTGTCACCGAAGTCACCGATCAAACCAAGAATATTACCGTCGGAGGGCAAATCCAGCAGTTGCCGTTGGCGTTTAGTACCGTACGCGAGTCGGATTCGGTGGTCAGAGCCAGAAGCGGGCAGGTGATCGTGATTGGGGGATTGATGCAAAACATTAGCAGCAATGACGATGCGGGCGTACCGGGCATCAGCAAGATTCCACTCTTCGGCAATTTATTCAAGCAAAAAAGAAAGATCAACTCGCGTAGTGAACTGGTCATCCTGCTGCGGCCGATAGTCGTGGATGCAAACAAAACCTGGTCAAACTATATCAAGGACAGTGCGGCAAGAATCGAGCGATTAAGGTTCAATCCGGAAGGTGACTAAATGTACGAACAATACTATGGCCTGACAGAAAATCCATTTAGCCTGACACCTGATACCGATTTCTTTTATCAGAGTTTTACCCATCAGGAAGCGCTCAATGTATTACTCGTCGCAATCAGGGCTGGCGATGGCTTTTTGAAGGTAACCGGTGAAGTCGGTACCGGTAAAACTCTGTTGTGCCGTAAGTTACTCGATACCCTGGACGACCGATACAATACCGTTTATATCCCTAATCCTTACATGAACTGCAATGCCCTGCTCGAAGCCGTGATGGTAGAGATGGGTATTTCCCACAGGCTGGAAAAAGATAATCATATTGCCTGTATCAATGAATACCTGATCGAATCGGCGCGTCAGTCGAAAAGCACCGTCATTATCCTGGATGAAGCGCAGTCGCTTCCGCAGGAGAGTCTGGAGGCAATCCGGTTGTTAAGCAACCTGGAAACCGAAAAGCAAAAACTGGTGCAGATCATCCTGTTCGGTCAACCAGAGCTGGATTCCCTACTCGAACAAAGCAGTATCCGACAGTTGCAACAACGGATTATGCACGCCTATCATCTTAAGCCCCTGAACCGGTCGGCGATAGGCGCCTATATTCGGCATCGTATGCGCTCCGCCGGCTATGCCGGCCCCGAACTGTTCGATCGCGCCGCGCAGAATCTTTTGTATAAAATGAGCCGGGGTATTCCCCGCGTCATCAATGTACTGTGCCATAAGGCGATGATGCAGTCATATGCCAACGGCGAATTCTATATTCGTAAAAAGCAGATTCGCTCGGCTGTTCAGGACAGTGCAGTCAGTGTACCTGTCCGCTCGACCGGTTACGGCAATAACCATCGGTTCCAGTGGGGTCTGCTTAGCCTGTTGCTGGCAGGGGCGTTGCTGATGAGCCAGTATCAATGAGTCCATTCTTAATGAGCCCATTCTTAATGAGCCAATACCGATGAGCGTGATCAACAGTGTTCTGAAAGACCTGGAAAGTCGGTCCAGTCAGTTTACCCCGATTGAGATCGCCGCGGTCGAAAACCTGACCGAGCGGAAACCAAAACAAACTGTTTCTTACGCCATCGCCCTGTTATCGATATTATTGCTCGCAGGCCTGGCGTTCGGCTTTTACCTGTTTCAACAGGGTAGGGTTGTGGCGAATAACCAGAGCGAGCCGGCTTCGATGACCCCTGCACCGGTTACGCAGCAGATTCAGCTACCCGTTGAGCCTGCGTTGCCAGCCAATCAGATTATCGATTTGCAAATCCGCGAGTCAATCGATGACATGACCCTGGAATTTTCCCTGCGTGAAAAAGTCGTTTCCTACCTGAAAGAGCGCACCGAACACAGTTTCGTGTACCACCTCAAGAATATTCAGAGTGAAATTGTTGCACCCGTAATCAGTCAAAACCGCTGGATCGAGAAATTATCGCTGTTGGCTCGTGACGAAGGTGTAGACATCAGCTTTCGTACCGTCACCGGCGTGCTGGTGGAGACGCGGCAGAATTCCGAGGATGGAACACAAGTTTGGTCGATCAAGTTGAAAAAAGTGGCCAGACCAGTTGAAGTGGTGAAGCAGGTCGAAGTACCAGTCCGGGCGGCAGTAGAAGCTCCAAAGGGGGATAGTAAAACAACCAAAGTCGTTGAAATGATTGAGCAGAAAATCGAAGCACCCGCCGAAGCACCCGCCGAAGTGGCGGTTGAAACAAAAGTGGTGAAACTCGATATCAAATCATCGCAGAAAAAGCTGAGTTCGGGAGAGCAGTTGCAAAAAGCCTGGGTATCTATCAAAAACCGGCGTTGGAATGAAGCTGAAACAGTGTTGCTGGGATTGATCGAAGGGCCCCAGGATCTGGCCGCTCGAACTCGATTACTGAGCATTTATCTTCAACGGCAACAGGCCGGGCGTTTTTCTACGCTGGTACGCGAATCGATCGATCGCTATCCGCAACAGGCATTGTTCAAAACCGAATACGCCAGGTCACTATTTCAACTCAAGGGCTATGCCGAAGTAATCGAGTTACTTCGTGCGGAACGAGATGCAAACGCAACTCAACTGGCATTACTTGCGGCGAGTCACCAACGGCTCGATCAACACCAGCAGGCGCTCGATTATTATCAACAGTCCCTGAATAAAGACGCTCGCCAGTCAAAAAACTGGATTGGCCTGGGAATTTCGCAGGAACAAACTGCACAGTTTGAAGACGCTCGGCGCTCCTACGCTACCGCGGCAAAGATCGGTAAGCTAAATACCCGGTTGCAGGCCTTCGTCGAGGAGAGAATGGAACAGCTCGCCGCGGTGGTTAACTGATGGCATTCGCCAAGAAAATCCGCCTTGGCGACCTGCTGGTCGAAAAAAACCTGATCACCGAGGATCAATTGCAACTGGCATTGACCGAACAGAAAAAACTGGGGCGAAAACTGGGAGGCACACTGATCGAACTCGGAATGATCGACGAAGACAGCCTGCTCAATCTATTATCCGCGCAACTCGGCATTCCGCTTATCGATCTGCATAATTATAACTATAGCGATGAGGTCGCAAAATTGTTGCCGGAGGTCGTAGCGCGTCGTTATAGAGCAATCGTACTCGATGATCGCGGCAGCGATTACCTGGTCGGGATGGCCGACCCGACCGATATTTATGCCCTCGACGAGATTCGGGATAAGTTAAACAAGCCGGTGAGCCAGGCGATCGTGCGCGAGTCCGAGTTATTGGTAAATTTCGACATGGTTTATCGCCGTACCGAAGAGATCAGCGCGCTCGCGGAGGAACTCGGCCAGGATCTGTCGGACAGTGCCATCAATCTCGACGAACTTTTGCAGACCGGGATGACCGATGCACCGGTGGCAAAACTACTGCAATCGATCTTCGAAGACGCAGTGCAGGTCAATGCATCGGATATACATATAGAACCCGATCGGCACGTGATCCGCGTGCGCCAGCGCATCGATGGCGTGTTGTACGAACAGGTGATGAAAGAGACCCAGATCGCACCAGCAGTGGCTGTGCGTCTCAAGTTGATGGCGGGCCTGAATATCTCGGAAAAACGGCTTCCTCAGGATGGTCGTTTCAGCATGATTGTTAAAAACCGCGACATCGATGTGCGGCTCTCGACCATGCCGGTGCAGTACGGTGAATCGGTGGTGATGCGTTTACTCGACCAGACCAGGGGCGCCCTCGATATTGCTAAGCTCGGTATGCCGCCGGACCTGTTACGCCGATTCCGCAGGAATTTTCATCTGCCAAATGGCATGATCCTGGTGACCGGGCCTACCGGTAGCGGTAAAACCACCTCGTTATACGCGGCGCTGAAGGAGCTCAACCGGCCCGAATTCAAAATAATTACCGTCGAAGATCCGGTGGAATACCGCCTCGAACGGATTAACCAGGTTCAGGTGAATCCGAAAATCGGGTTGAACTTCGCCCATGTATTAAGAACTGCATTACGCCAGGACCCCGACATCATCATGGTTGGCGAGATGCGTGACGCCGAAACCGTCGAAATCGGTGTAGCCGCGGCGATGACCGGCCACCTGGTATTGTCCACCCTGCACACCAACGACACGGTTTCTACCGCGACACGGCTGATGGACATGGGGGTTGAAGGTTACCTGTTGGCGACTACGCTGCGCACAATCATCGCGCAACGCCTGGTGCGAAAAATCTGCCGTAGCTGTGTTGAAGACTACAGGCCGGATAGTTTCGAAACCGGCTGGCTGCAGGATATCCTGAATATAGAGGTCAGCCAGCATCATTATAAAACAGGCCGGGGTTGCAACCATTGCGGCAACACCGGCTATCACGGGCGCATGGGCGTTTTCGAATTGCTCGATATGAATAGCGAGTTGGCCGAAGCGCTACGCAATAATGACTCGCAGGGATTTGTCGAGGCGGCGCTCAAAGCACCCGGATACGAACCATTGATCAGCGTTGCCCACCATCATGCGAGCAACGGTTTAACCACGATCGAAGAAATGCTGCGCCTCGCGGGGCAGGTGAAGGACGAGGTACTGGATGAACCACTGTCCCTGGATAGCGCGGCGGGTTAAGTATGCCAAATTTTGCCTACAGGGGTCGCGGTAGCCATGGCGAGTTGATCGACGGCGAGCTAGAAGGCGCCAACAGCTCTGCCGTGGCGAGCCTGTTGATGGACCGCGGTATCACACCGATTACCATCGAGGAGAAAAAAGCCCGGGTCGATATTATCGATGCACTGAATGAAAGATTCGACCTGTATAAAGTCAGCGTCGAAGAACTATTGATGTTTACGCGCCAGATGAGCGCGTTGATCAAGGCGGGTATACCGATCACGCGCGCGATTGCAGGCATCCAGGAGTCAATCGAGAATCCATTATTGATCAAAGCGCTGCGCGATATTCAGGAACAGCTCGAATCGGGCCGTAGCCTGTCGATATCCTGCGCCAGGCACCCGAAGGTATTTTCCAATATTTATATCAGTATGATCCAGGTCGGTGAAAATACCGGTAAGCTCGAAGAGAGTTTCGCGCTAATGTCTGATTATATCGATCGCAATCGTCGAATCACCAATAATATCAAAACCGCGCTGCGCTACCCGACCACGGTGATCATTGCAGTCGGCATAGCGATGGTGATCGTCAACCTGTTCGTGATCCCAAAATTTGCCGCATTTTTCGAGGCCAATAACCTGGAGCTCCCCTGGCAAACGCTATTCCTGCTCAATACTTCGAGTTTCTTTGTGAATTACTGGGCCTATATGCTGGTATTGTTGGTGGGTGGCGCGGTCGCGTTCAAACGCTATATCAATACACCCGAGGGTAAATACAACTGGCACCGGATTATTCTTAAGGCGCCGCTGGTGGGCGATATTCTGCACCGGGCGTTCATGGCCCGCTTCGCGCGCTCGTTTTCTATGGCCTACAGCGCCGGTGTGCCGATCGTTCAGGCCATGGGGGTGATTTCGCGCTCTATCGGCAATGAATTTATCTCCCGTCGCGTGAACGGCATGCGCGAAGGCATCGAACGCGGCGATTCACTGACCCGCACCGCGTATCAAACCGAGATGTTTACCCCGGTAGTGATGCAAATGTTCGCGGTCGGCGAAGAATCGGGTAGTCTGGATGAAATGATGACCTTCATCGCCGATTTTTACGAAGAAGAAGTCGACTACGATGTGAAAACCCTGTCCGATAAAATCGAGCCGCTCCTTTATGTGGCGATCGGTGTGATGGTGTTGATATTGGCACTGGGCATCTTCGTACCGATGTGGGATCTGGCGCAACTCGCGAATCGATGAGATACATCAGCTCTTACCCCGGGGCTTATACGTTCAGATTGATCATGATTGTCATTATCATGAGCACTCTCATCGTGCTGTTTTTTAACTACACCGACCGAATTTCAATAGCAACCGAAAAGGCGTCGATCCAGCAAACCAAGAACGTGATCAATAGTTCGCTCGCGATCGTGTTTGCGACCTATGCGGTCAAGGGTGAACTGGAGCGCTTGAACGAACTCGACGGTGGGAATCCGTTCGTGCATATGGCCGAATACAATATGGTGCCAGCTAACTATCAGGGTGTGATTAGAGCGAGGAACCTGGATGATTTAGCTCCAGGGTGGTATTACGACGAGTTGAGTGAAAAGGTTATCTATAAAACCTATTACGACGATCAGGTTTATTATTTTTCTCAGGTATTAGATTATAAAGATGTAAATGGGTCGGGTCGATATGAACCGGATATTGACGTGTACCAGATGTTAAATTTCCGGCTCTTCCCCTGATTGGGTGGGGTCGAATTCATTCGACCCTACAGGATGATCTAGCGAGTTAACTTTTGGGCAGTATTTTGTAGGTTGGGGTGAGCTATGCGAACCCCAACATAAACAAGATTCGGATAAAATAACAATCGTAGCTCGTCAATCGCATTGCTTTGTTGGGGTTCGTGCCTCTCGGCAACTGCTCCTGCGTCGCCTAAAAGCGCCTACTGTTGGTGCTCTAATAACACGCCCTGAGGTGGACCACCACCCCTATTTCAAGATTTAGCGGCAAATTGTA
>JADFMY010000090.1 GCA_022563685.1 Pseudomonadota bacterium
ACAGAATTTTGATGGATTGAGTGTCCAGCATAGAATAGCCTCCATATGGTGCGTTCACTTAACTGTTTGGAACTATAGAGGTGCAAAACGGGTTTTTTGCTAGCCCCAGTGTAGCGATATATCGACTGTATTCCTAGCCCCTGTAATAAGCCCTTGAAATAAAAGAACTAATCCAATTGTGGCACTGTTCCTGCTAGTAATAGTTCACACAATGCAGGAGATACATGCGATGAAATTGGTTACAGCCATTATCAAACCCTTCAAGCTCGACGATGTGCGCGAAGCATTGTCAGAGATTGGTGTCCAGGGTATCACGGTGTCCGAAGTCAAAGGCTTTGGGCGGCAAAAGGGTCATACAGAGCTTTATCGGGGGGCAGAATACGCGGTCGATTTTCTGCCCAAGGTCAAGCTCGATCTCGCGATAGACGAGTCGCTGCTGGATCGGGTGATCGAAGCGATCAGTTCGAGTGCCGTCACCGGAAAGATCGGGGATGGAAAAATTTTTGTTACCTCGCTAGAGCAGGCGATCCGGATCCGTACCGGTGAGACTGGCTCAAGCGCACTTTGAGGGGACGTACCATGGAAAATCATATCTTTCAATTACAGTATGCTTTAGATACTTTTTACTTTCTGGTTAGTGGCGCGCTGGTGATGTGGATGGCAGCGGGCTTTTCGATGCTCGAAGCCGGCATGATACGCTCGAAAAACACCGCCGAAATACTCACCAAGAATATTCTGCTGTATGCAGTAGCCTGTATTATGTACATGGTTTACGGTTATCAGATTATGTACGACGGTGGCGCTTTCCTGGCGGGTATCGCAGGCGGCGAATCGCTGGTTGCCGATGCGCTCGCAGCATCTGCGGAAAATGGCTTCGAAGGTGGTGCAGTCTATGCCTCTGCGTCGGACTTCTTCTTTCAGGTGGTTTTTGTCGCGACCGCGATGTCGATCGTGTCGGGCGCGGTGGCCGAGCGCATGAAGCTCTGGGCTTTCCTGTTGTTTGCGGTGGTTATGACCGGTGTTATCTACCCGGTGGAAGGCGCGTGGACCTGGGGTGGAAAAAGCGTTTTTGGACTCTATAGTCTGGGTGATGATTTCGGATTCTCCGATTTTGCCGGATCTGGAATCGTGCATATGGCGGGCGCTTCTGCGGCTCTGGCCGGTGTGCTGCTACTCGGTGCACGCAAGGGCAAGTACGGAAAGCAGGGCCAGATCCATGCGATCCCGGGTGCTAATTTGCCGCTCGCGACGCTCGGAACCTTCATCCTGTGGATGGGCTGGTTCGGATTCAATGGTGGTTCGGTGCTGAAGCTGGGTGATATCGCCAGCGCCAATTCGGTGGCGATGGTGTTCGTCAATACCAATGCTGCTGCCACAGGCGGAGTGATCGCAGCAGTAATCATTGCGCGCATCATGTTCGGCAAGGCCGATCTGACCATGGCGCTGAACGGCGCGCTGGCCGGGCTGGTGGCGATTACCGCAGAGCCTTTAACGCCCTCGGTGCTGGCCGCGACCAGCATTGGGGCAGTCGGTGGTCTGATCGTGGTCTTTTCTATTCTTATGCTCGACAAATTAAGGATCGACGACCCGGTTGGAGCGATTTCGGTGCACGGCGTGGTCGGCCTGTGGGGTTTGTTGGCGGTGCCCCTGACCAATGAGAGTACCTCGTTTGTCGGTCAACTGGTCGGCGCCCTGACCATATTTGCCTGGGTATTCTTCGCGAGCCTGATAGTTTGGTATGTGATCAAGCTCATCATGGGTATTCGGGTCAGCGAAGAGGAAGAATATGCCGGCGTCGATATCTCCGAGTGCGGTATCGAGGCATACCCGGAGTTTACCAGTAGCCAGTAACAGGCTGTCTCGTTTCCACCAGCGAGGCGATTTGTTATGATCCAGGGAGGCCTGTCGTGGGCCTCCCATTTTTATACCGGATATTAATCATGTTGTGCCATATCTATCGCAGCGACCGAAAACTCGATACCTATCTGTACCTGACCGACAAGGATGATTTTTCCGAGATTCCGGATGAGTTGATGAAAGTCTTTGGCACGCCCGAGTTCAGCTTTAGCTTCGTTTTATCACCGGATAAAAAACTGGCCAGGGAAGATGTAACGCAAGTATTAGCCAACCTCGAAACCCGGGGCTATCACCTGCAATTGCAGGATGACCTGCTGGTGGAACAAATGCTGGCAATGAAAGCGGCTAATTGAGAAGGGTCCAACGGTCCCGATCCAATGGCGTAGTTCTGTTGCTTCAGGTGAATTCACTATGCCTCTAATGAACCTGATTGTTGCGGCTTCGGCTTCGCGGGACCAGGCTGCACTTTTTTAGTGCCGTCGTAGGTCATGTCAGCGACCGATTCATCTTCAGACTTCTCTGATTCACAGCAGGATTGCCCTTTTTCTTTTCCCTGGCTATCACGACGCATCATATACATCATGCCTAGCATGCCGATGGGGCAAATCACCAGAAGGAGGGTTTCAAGTGATGGCATACTGAGACCTAATATGCCAATAGCAAGAAACCCCATGATCGGCAGACCACAGCAAATTGCCATCATCCACATATGTTTACCATGGGAATGACCCTGTTTTTTATTATCGACAGTGTTTGAATTTTTCGTTTTCATTGATTTACCTTCGTTTTCAGAATTAAAGTTTTCCATTATCACCGTACCACCACCATTTGATGACCTGCTCCTTTGATTGGTATTTTTCGAAGCACTTCCAAACTATCCTGATCGAGCACCCAGATCCACGGCTCGGCCCGGCTAGAGACATAGAGTTTCCCTGTGCCCATTATACTCGCAACGTGATAAGGCTTTGGTTCGAGCGCTATGTTGCTTGTGTTACCGGTGGCAATATTGATCGCGCTCAGTTGATTTCCATTCTTGCTGCTCACAAAGAGGGTGCCGTTATCGTCTGACAGAGCTATCCCATGAGGCCCTTCGCCAACCGGGTAAATACTCGTTACCTTTCCATCCGCCAGTGAGACCGTAGCCACTGTATTATCACCTGCATTGATGACGTAGATGGTTTGTTCATCGGATGAAAACACCATATGCTCGGGTGTCGTGCCAACGGAAATACTCCGCCGCAGAGTCCACTGACTTGTTTCGATTTCACTAATTGTGTTGTTTCCTGAATTGCTCACATAAACATACCTTCCGTCACTGCTGATCAATACGTAATTTGGAACCGGCCCTGTTGATATAGTTTTTACCAGCTTCCTGTTAATCAAATCGATTATGCTGATATTGCCAGCGGTGGTGTGTGTTGCGACAGCGTATCGACCATCGGGCGTAACGGCACTGTGATGAGTAATACCATCGACTTCGATGCGTTGTACCACGCGCATTGTTTCAGCGTCCAATAGCGAGACAAAACTTACCCCATTGCCGGCATTTTTGTCCTCGCCATCAGAGCTCTTATGATGTGCGTTATGCTCGTCTGCCGTCATACCCTTCGGTATTTTTTGGTCTTTCGGGGCGAGTGACATGCTGGCAGCAACCAGATAATTGCCATCTGGCGTGGCAGCCAGCCCATGGGCGTTCGTCACATCGCCAATACGACCGACGACCTCGTCTCTATCACCGTCAATAACCAGTATTTCATTGGCATCACCAAGCGGCACATAGACTTTGACACCGGCCTGAACTTGACCCATTAAGCCTAGAAACGCGATTACGATAATTAATTTTCTAATAGTACTATTCATTGTGTTTCTCCTTTATTAATTACTCAATACCCTTGGTATCAGTTGTTGATAAGGCACGTAGCCTTGAATTTTTTCACCGTTTGATTTGAATAATGAGGGGGTGCCGGTTATTCCGATTCTGTTACCCAATGCATAACCTTCGTCAACAAACCTTCCTTTTTCGCAATCTCCAGCCGGTAAATCACCGGTATCTAAATCTTTGGCAATACCCATAGCTTTTAGTTTGTCTTTGGCGCACCAGACTTGTTTGAGCGACTGGTAACCAGGCCCTTGCTTCCCACCCCGCGGATAGGGCAGGTAATGTATGGATATTCCAGCTTCCTGTAACTTGCCCACTTCTTCGTGGAATTTTCTACAGTAGGGACAAGTGGTATCGGTAAAAACATTGAGCACTGCTTTTTCTACTCCCCTGGCAGGAAATATGACCTTATCTTCCAGAGCTACTTGATTCAGTTCAGCAATTGCAGTTTTACCTTTGGCAATAACCGTCAGGTTTATCCCTGTTTCGAGGTCTATAAGATTGCCGATAAAAACATATCGTCCATCTTGAGTTAAATAGGCGTATTCGTTGCCAAATTGTGTCTGGTATATGCCTTCAACAGGCGTTGAAACCGGATCGGAAATCTCTTTGTTGCCCAGTCTCAGGCGTAGCAAACTCGTCATCTTATTTTCAGCAGCTTGAGTGTCTGTAGATAGTTTTGCTGTCGATTCTATTAGTGGTATATCACTGGTTTGGTATCGACCAGACCATTTTTGATAAATATCATCCGGCCATTTGGACTGAAAATATGCGATCACAGCATCCTGATCTTCATCCGATAATTTACTTTTAAAAGCAGGCATAGAACCCCCAATATTGATGCCACCTTCCTGTATGGTCGCTTTCAGTGTCTCTATTGAATGGTGCCAGGCATGAGCTGTACCGTTTAGCGGCGGCGGTGGATATTTGCCGGTACTATTTATTTTTTTCCAGTCAAGCGTAAGTTCAGCATTGACACCGTGACAGGATGAACAATTTTGTTTGAATAAAGTGCTGCCCTTGTCCACCGTTGCCTGGTCATACCAGCGGCTTTCTGCTCCCGAATTAGAAGGCTGTGGAAATGGGTATATAAAATATAGGCTTATACCAACCAGGCTTATAAATATTATTCCATATAGTGTTTTCATTGATATAAGTGCTCTTTGTCTATCCCAGCGTGCCTAGCCAGGGGAAGGTTTTCAGAATCCAGATTGAAAAATCGGTCAGGTAACCGGTAATCATCGCCACCCCCATCAAAATCATTATCCCCCCAGCGATGATATGAAGGGTTTTGCCATGTTTTTTCAGGTAGCTGGTGTGTTGCATAAATTGATCGGTAAACAACGCGGCCAGCATAAAGGGAACGCCCAACCCGAGTGAATAAAATGCCAGCAGAGCGGTGCCGTCGCTGACCAGAGCCGATGTCGCGCCCATCGTTAATATGGCCCCCAGAATGGGCCCTATGCAGGGCGTCCAGCCAAAGGCAAAAGCCACTCCCAACAGGTAGGCAGAGAAGGGCCCGCCACGCGGTAGCTTACCGAAGTAACGGAATTCTTTTTCCATCCAGCTTAGGCGTAGCAGGCCACTCATAAACAGGCCAAATATGATGATGATGACGCCACCAGCGATGTTGGCTTCATAGCGATAATATGCCAGCCATCGTCCTATGGTGGTAGCGCTCGCACCAAAGGCGACAAAAACGGTTGTGAAACCAAGCACGAAATTCAGGCTTAAGCCCATGGTTGCCAGTGATTGCTTCAGCGAACGACCACTCTGACCCTGTTCCAGGCTGAGAGAATGCCCGCCTATATAGGAGAGGTAGCCGGGTACCAGGGGTAATACGCAAGGAGAAAGAAAAGAAATGATGCCTGCCACAAAGGCAGTCGTCATTCCCATTACCGATAATTCAATCATGGAATATTATTAACTTGGGCAATTCATATGTTTGGGTCCCTGGCAGTCCAGTTCACGTTGGGTCCAGAGACTTTTAATGTAGGCGACCAGGTCCTGCGCATTTTGCTCCGTCAGGCCATTTTTCTTCCAGGCGAGCATGCGTGGTTCTCGAGGTGACCCCTCTAAAATAGTCTTGACCAGCGCCTCGTCGGTATGATGCCAGGCATGTTCGGAATCATTCATTGCTGGCGCACGGAGATAGTCTTTATCGGTTAATGCCTGCATATTGTAGGTTTCGCCCACACCGTCGATTCCATGGCAGGCCTGGCAATTATTTTTGTAAAGCGATAACCCGCGTGCTTCGGCTTCGCTACTCGTTTTATAGGGGCCTTTGACACTGTGCCAGTCTTTGCCTGAATTATTGGAGACGATGAGTTTGCCGAACTGATTAAGAGCAATCAGCTTATCCGGGCTTCCTGGCTCAGCCGATAATTCAACTAAATACTGCGAGCCAAACTGGTTGTTGACCGGTTGCCATCGACTATTATCCTGATCAAGTCGAAGCAAACCCTTACCCACGACAAAAGCATACAGGGTGCCAGCAGTTGTCTCTGACACCAAAGTGGCTGGTAATTGTTGATAGCCGGCAATAGTCCAGGTTAGTCCACCGTCTCTACTGGAATACAGCCCCGCATTGGTGGCTGCAAAATACTGTTGTACCTGGCCGTTGTGTACGGCAATACTGGTAATTCTCGGAATCTTGTCTGGTGTTGCCGCATTGATAAGACCCGGAACTACAAGCAGGGTTAATATTATGACGATTGCTTTTTGTTTCATAGTTTCTCTCTATCTAAAAAATTATTGAATTCCTGATTCTCTCTGTATCTCTCTGACGTATCGAACAATGTGTTCCACGTCTTCGGGAGATAAATGCGGTATGGGCTCCATATCGCCAAAATTCCAGTGATGAGCGCGCACGCCATTATTAACTGCTAAATGAAAGGCCAGTTCGGCATGATGCCGAGAGTTGTAAATATCATGGACCAGGGCCGGTCCCTGATTCGTTCCCACGCCTCTTTTGCCATGACAGGCCAGGCAGTTTTGATCGTATAATGCTGCGCCTTTAATGCTATCTCCCATGAACCCCTGTGGCGGCAAATGCAGTGGATTCGGAGCCTTCTCGCCGGAACCTCCATCGCATGCGGAAAGCAGAAACAGAAACACAATTGATAACTTTTTTGTCATTATAAAGCTAAGGACCAGGGGCCTCGAAAATTGCCGAAAACGAGGCGCCTGGAAATTGGCCACTATATTTATGCTTATGGCTTTTGATTTTCTACCAGCTTTTCTAGCAGAGCTTCAATATTGGCCAGCCGCTGTTCCATATTGCTCATGTGCTGCTGACGCTGCTGCATCATTTGTGGGTACATCATCTTACCGCCCCTTCCTCCTTCCATAGTGGACATATTGTGATGCTGATGTTGATGACCCATCATCATATGCATCATGTGCGGGTCCATCATCATTCCATGACTTCCCCTACCCATCATCATTCCATGGCTTCCTCCACCCATCATCGAGCTATTGTTTCCTTCATTCATCCTAGGCATCTCATCCTGATCATTTTCCTGGCTGCCTGTAGCAGCCCATGTGGATACTGAAAACAGTATGACGATCGCTGCAGTCGTTAATGTGCTCATATTTTTCATGTCTATTTCCTGTTAAGTAGTTTCGTTAACAACAGACGTAGAGACGTCTGCTTTAATAAGTAATTGGAAGAACCTGATAAAAATCAGGTAATCGGAGGGTTAAACTTTAGGGGGACGCTTTAAAAGCTCAGGAAAATGAGTCGAAACTGTATCACTATCTGCGATGAATTTTGTGTGTGTTACGGCTCTAGCCGTTAGTAGAAATGAATTTGAAGAGTACAAAGAAGAGAAATTATATTGTGCGCCACAAACTGACAGGTCCACGCAATGCCTGGTATATTTCGATGGGCATTCACTACCAGTATTTTCGTCGGTTGTATCGGGGGGTTGTGCCTGTGATATCTGACAAGTTGTAGCCTGGCTGAGCTGATCGAAATCGATTGCCATAGTCATCTGCAAAGGACTGATGGCCAGAATAAGAATCAACAGCCTGCGAATAAAATGTCGATCAATATACAGCATGTGATTGGTTCAGCGGTCCCTTAGGCAAAAATCGTTGTGGCCCGAATAAATAAATTTACCTTCAGTAATCATGACCCCGTTATTGATAACTAGTTCAATGAAAAACAGCTATTCGCAATATAAATGCGAATAGCCGAATTCTCCACGGATCAGTGCGCATGAGCGGCCATCTTTTGCTTTGTTAACACATGAGGATGACGCATACTCATCGCGTTGTTTGAATCCAGTGTCACTTTTAAAAAGGCACTTCCTGTCGCAACATGGCAATTATTGCAAGTTTGTGCCGCTTCGCCTAACAATGCGGCCATTTTTTCCTTATTAGAATGGGCGATGGCGGTATCTATTTTTTCAAATACCGGACCCATCATGGTCTGAAGTAAATGTCCATTCTCGGAATCGATAATGGTTGACGAATCCATTAATTCTTTCATTACCTTCAATTGGTGCGCAGCGACCGCCCAGTCTTCTACATCACTAGCCCGGTGCATCACATGAAAACGCTCTGCAAAATCGGGCATAAATGACGCGAAAGAAAAATGCGTTTCCAGCACCGCGACGTGCTCTTCCAGGGCCTGGATGCGCTCTAGTAAACGAGCTGAATTACTGTCCTCGTTAGCAAAGGCATTACCCAGAAAGAGGGCGCCCATGATTGACATAATGATGAGTGTGGATTTCATAAATAACCTCGTAATTAAATGGTAAACACGGTGACATATCTTCGCCCAAAATCTAAGTATAGACTTATTGGCAGTGCCTACATTGAGCTAGATCAATGTTTCTTCGATTAAGAAACTTCTAGAAACGGCGCTTTATATACCATTTGCATGAGTTTGTATAGTCTCAGTGCTTCGAACAGCGACGTTTAATAAAAAATCAGGCCACTCCGCCTTCTATCAACTTGAAAATTATTCGGGATGGGGAGGCGTTTTGCGTTACAGTCGATCGCGTAGCGCGTAATAACTCATCCCCAGTACCAGTGCGGGCCAACGCAACCAGGCGCCTCCCGGGAATGGGCGGGTGGGAATCTTGCCAAACAGGTCGAAGTTTTCGGCTTCACCGGCAATCGCTTCGGAGATTAATTTGCCAGCCAGGGTCGAGAGCCCAACGCCGTGGCCCGAGTAGCCTTGCGCAAAGTAGGTGTTGTGTTTGCCGAGGCGCCCAAAATGGGGCATGCGGTTGAGCGTGACCGCCAGCGTTCCACCCCAGGCGTATTCGATCGGGGTATCGGCCAGTTGCGGGTAGATTTCAAGCATCGGCTTGCATACGAAGGTTTTGATATCCGGCGGGAAATTTTGTCGATAGTTTTCACCGCCACCAAAGAGTAATCGCCTGTCGGCGGACAGGCGGTAATAGTTGACCACGAAACGCGAGTCGGCAATGGCGACGTCTTTCGGGTTAATTTCATTGACGCGCTCCTCACTCAGGGGTTCGGTCGCGATGATAAAATTATTGATCGGCATGATCTTTCCCGACAGGCGTTTGTCGAGTCGACCCAGATAGCCGTTGCAGGCGAGTACTATTGCGTCGGTTTCGACCGTACCGTGATTAGTCAGTATCCGATTGGGCTTGCCTTCCTGGTAGTTTTCCACCACGGTATGTTCATGCAGTGTGGCGCCATTTTGTATCGCCGCATGGGCCAGGCCCAGGGCGTAGTTAAGCGGGTGCAGGTGCCCGGCACCGTAATCGATATTACCCCCGTAATAATTATCGCTGCCGACCAGGGTAGCCATTTCGTCGCGTTCGAGGTACTCGATCTGTTCGTACTGGTAATATCGTTGCAGGTGTTCTACGTAGGCCCTGGTATCACTCGCGTATGCGGGTTTATGATCGGGATGGGCTATACCTGGTTTCAGGTCACACTCGATCCGGTATTCCCTGATCAGCGCCTTGACCAGGGCCTTGGCATCCTGGGCGAGACTCCAAAGGCGCTGCGCGTCGTCCAGGCCGAGACTTTTTTCCAGTTCGATTTGATCCTTGCGATGCCCGCTGCCGAGCTGCCCGCCATTACGGCCCGAGGCGCCCCAACCTACTTTTCGGGCTTCGAGCAAAATGACCTTATAGCCCCGTTTAGCCAGATGCAGGGCGCTGGACAGGCCGGTATAACCGCCACCGATGATACAAACGTCGGCACGACAGGAGCCATCGAGCGGCGATAAATCCAAATTCCGATTCTTGCTGGCAAGGTAATAGGAATTGGGATAATCGCAGGTATCGCTACGATCCTGGGTCAGTTTGAAAGCCATCGGTGACTTAGGCCAGGGATTGTTGTGTCATGTCGAGGCTTTTCCAGGCGCGTTCGATAAAGACGTCGATGTCCGATTGCTGCATGATCAGCGGTGGTGACAGGATCATGGTATCGCCCACCGCGCGCATCACCAGGTTGTTTTCGAAACAATGATTGCGGCAGATGATGCCGACCCCCCGCGCCTTGTCGAATTTGACGTAGTTATCCTTATCCTCGACCAGCTCGATCGCACCGAGCATACCCACGCCGCGAACCTCGCCCACCAGGGGATGATCGCTCAATTCACGCAGGCGTTTCTGCAGGTAGGGTGCGGTGGACTCGCGCACGGTTTCGACTATATTTTCGGTTTGCATCAGTTTAATGTTGGCAATCGCTGCGGCGGCACAAACCGGGTGTCCGGAATAGGTAAAGCCGTGATTGAATTCTCCACCCTGGTCGATCAATACGTCGGCAACCCGGTCTGCAACCATGACCCCACCGATCGGTAGATAACCGGAAGCCAGTCCTTTGGCTATTGGCATCAAGTCTGGTTTCAGGCCATACAATTCACTGCCAAACCAGTGACCGGTGCGACCGAATCCACAGATCACTTCGTCGTCGACAAACAGGATATCGTACTGGGCGCAGATTTTTTTCACCTCGGGCCAGTAGGATTCGGGTGGCACGATGACGCCACCGGCACCCTGGATCGGTTCGGCGATAAACGCGGCAACGCGACCTTCCCCGAGCTCTTCGATCTTGTCGGCTATCGACTGCGCAACTTCCCGGCCGAATTGTTGTGCGTCGAGATCGGCGCCCGATTCGCAGCGCTTGCCGAACCAGTAAGGCTGCTCGACGTGGACGATATTTGGAATGATACCACCCTGTTTGTGCATGTCTTCCATGCCGCCGAGACTCGAAGCGGCGATGGTGCTGCCGTGGTAGGCATTCTTGCGGCTGATGACGACGCGTTTTTCGGGTTTTCCCAGAATATCCCAGTAACGCCATACCATGCGGAGCACGGTATCGTTCGCCTCCGAACCGGAGCTGGTGAAAAAGGTGTGATTCATATACCCAGGCGAGACTTCAGATAGCAGCGCACTAAGCTCGGCAGCCGGTGGGTGCGAGGTCTTAAAAAAGGCGTTGTAATAGGGTAGTTGCTGCACTTGCGCCGATACCGCGTCGATTATTTCCTGCCGGCCATAGCCCATATTCACGCACCAGAGCCCGGCCATGGCATCCAGATACTCCTTACCATCCGAATCGGTCAGATAAATACCCTGCGCCGATTCGATAATACGCACGGCATTATTTTTCAGCTCTTTCGGGTCGGTAAATGGGTGCAGGTGGTGGGCGCTGTCGAGCTGCTGCCATCTTTCGGTATTGCTCGCATCCATAGCCGCGAATCGCTGAGTCATAGTAGTCTCCTAAATTAAGCGATATTGTGATCACAAAAATTTTTGAAGTCAACACCCACCAAAAGCCCTGCATTATCGAAGATTTGGCGACAGGTTTGACCGGGTAAGGTACAAGATGACATCCTCACTATCGAGGCGTAACCGCTGGGATATTTTTACAGGACGCTGCGCAACAGGGGCAAGGGCTGTTCCTCGACAATTGCTCCTGCATTGTTCTAATAAGTTACATCCATGTAACGATACAGCCCTATTGCATTTCCACCAGAGCCTGCCCCGCGAGCATCGCGAGCGCTTTGGGTATCCATGGCGGTCATGTTGCGCGCGAGCCCCCAGGGCCGGGTTCCCGGCGTGGCTGTAATAATAT
>JADFMY010000091.1 GCA_022563685.1 Pseudomonadota bacterium
AACGACTATATCTTTGTACGCAGCGTGGTATCGACCGAATTCATCGAGTCCGACAAACCCTCGTACCACGTCTACTACCCAGCCAGGCGTGGATTCCGGACTTCGATCAGGCAGGTGCTGATCGATAGCGGTTTCAAACTACCATTTTCAAACCTCGATCTCGATGTCAGAAACATCACCCAGGCGTTGATCAGGGAAACCTTTGCTCGCCCAAGACGGGCCCATCTGAATTTTCAATTCCAGGTAATCAGTACCGTCTTTTATCGTAATAAGGCAGCCTACATCGTCGGCAAGTGCATCAACTCAGACCAGGAAATTCCGTTTGCCATTCCGGTGCTAAACGATGAGCAGGGATCGTTGTATGTCGATGCGCTTATACTCGGCAGCCGGCGACTTTCGGGTTTATTTGAGTTTTCCTACGTCTATTTTATGGTCGATCATCCCGTGCCATCGTCGATCGTGACCTTCCTGCGCGAATTGATGCCATCGCGTAGCAAAGTAGACCTGTACTCGGCGATTGGACTGCACAAACAGGGCAAGACCGATTTCTATCGTGATTTTCTGCACCATCTCAAGTATTCCGAGGATGAGCTTATATTTGCGCCTGGTATCAAGGGTATGGTCATGGCGGTCTTTACCCTGCCATCTTACCCCTACGTGTTCAAAGTGATACGCGACTACTTCCCGCCACCCAAAAAGATTACCCGGCAGCAGGTACAGAATAAATATCAACTGGTTAAACAGCACGACCGGGTAGGCCGTATGTCGGACATACTCGAATATTCGCACGTCGCCCTGCCACGCGCACGATTTGCACAGGACTTGCTCGACGAACTGTGCGACACCTGCGCCAGTAGTATTTCCGAAGAAGGCGATTACATTGTGATCAAGCACCTGTATATCGAACGCCGCATGACGCCATTGAATATTGCGGTTCTGCGGGCTGACGATAAGTACCTCGACCGCCTGATGCGGGGTTATGGCCAGGCGATCAAGGAACTGGCTGGTGCCAATATCTTCCCCGGCGACCTGCTATTGAAAAATTTTGGCGTGACCGGCCAGGGCCAGGGACGCGTGGTCTTCTATGACTACGATGAAATCTGCTACCTGACCGAATGCAATTTCAGGAAAATACCTGCGCCACGTTACCTCGAAGACGAAATGGCGGCTGAACCCTGGTTCAGCATCGATGCCAGGGATATATTTCCCGAACAGTTCGCCACCTTTCTTTTTGTCGAGGAGCGTACCCGCAAGGCCTTCCTTAAATATCACGGCGACCTGCTCGATGCCGACTTCTGGATTCAAAAACAGGAAAATATCAGGGCTGGTATCTATGAAGACGTATTTCCCTACCCGCAAAAAATTCGCTTCGATCGATCAACCTGAGATACTTGCTAGAACTGATCTTCCTCAGTCGAACCTGTCATTGCAGTCACCGACGAAACCCCACCCTGGATAACCGTGGTCACATCGTCAAAATACCCGGCACCCACTTCCTGTTGATGGGATACAAAGGTGTAACCCTTGTCTGCAGCGGCAAATTCCGGCTCCTGCACTTTTTCGACATAATGCTTCATGCCTTCGCCCCGGGCGTAGTGATAGGACAGATCGAACATGTTATGCCACATATTATGAATACCGGCGAGCGTAATGAATTGATACTTGTAACCCATCTCACTCAATTTGTCCTGGAATTCAGCTATGGTTTTATCGTCCAGGTTTTTCTTCCAGTTGAACGATGGCGAACAATTGTATGCGAATAATTGCCCCGGGTTTTCTGCCCGTACCGCCTCCGCCCATTCGCGTGCAAATCCAAGATCTGGTGTTCCGGTTTCACACCACACCAGATCGGAAAAGGGCGCATAGGCAACCCCGCGAGAGATGGCCTGTTCCATACCATTCCTGACACTATAAAACCCCTCTGCAGTCCGATCGCCAGTTAAGAACGGCTGATCGTTCGGGTCAACATCCGAGGTGAGTAAATTGGCAGCCTCAGAATCGGTACGCGCAAGAATCAGCGTCGGCACGCCCATTACGTCAGCCGCGAGGCGAGCAGCCACAAGCTTTTGAATCGCTTCCCGGGTCGGCACCAGTACCTTGCCACCCATATGTCCACATTTTTTTACCGCAGCGAGCTGGTCTTCAAAATGCACACCACCGGCACCGCTGCTGATCATATTTTTCATCAATTCGTAAGCGTTTAATACGCCGCCGAAACCGGCTTCTGCATCCGCTACGATCGGAATGAAATAATCGATGTAATTTTGATCGCCAGGATTCGTGCCGCGCGCCCACTGAATTTCGTCGGCACGCTGGAACGTATTGTTGATACGGCGCACCATGGCAGGTACTGAGTCGTAGGCATAAAGCGACTGATCCGGGTACATGGTTTCGGAGGTATTGCCATCGGCCGCTACCTGCCAGCCAGAAAGATAAATGGCCTCGATACCGGCCTTCGCCTGTTGCATCGCCTGGCCACCGGTTAACGCGCCCAAACTATTGACATAACCTTTTTTCGCGCCACCGTTCACCAGCATCCAAAGTTTTTCTGCACCTATACGCGCCAGTGTATTCTCGGGCTGGATCGACCCGCGTAATCGCACTACATCTTCAGCGTTATACCCGCGTTTGACGCTGGCCCACCGTGGATTTTCCTGCCACTCTTTTTCCAGCGCGGCAACTTGCACTTGTCTCGTCATAGTTCTATATCTCTTAATCTATATACCGGGTCTGGTAGCAGAGTCGGTCGAAGGTGATCGTCGGCTAACTATAAGCAAAAATCAATCATTTAAAAAGCTAATTTATTCAATTCTGGCTATTGGTTTAACCAATAGTTTTAAGCCGTGCTGACGGATGAAAAATCAGCAAAAAGTAGCCGTAAAACTCATGTTTTACCCAGGATAATAAGCGAGTATTGTGCCCGAAATTCGCTGCCTAATTTGCATTTGGACGATATTCTAATCGATTCAAATGTCTCCGGAGCACCTCCGGCATTGACATATTTCATCTGGTTATTCAATAATTGAATAATCGGATTATCAAGATAAATAGTATTGACGTATTCAATAGCTATTCTCAAGAGGTTTAAATCGTGGCAAATAGTTACTATAAACAAAATCACCTGAAGAAACTTCGCGCCTTTTGCCAGACCGCCAAACTGGGCAGTATGACCAAAGCAGCCAAATCCCTGTTTGCCAGCCAGCCAACAATTTCTCTGCAAATTCATGCACTCGAAGAGGAAATGGATACTATCCTGTTCGATCGCCGCGGGCCCAAGCTCACACTGACGACCGAGGGCAGTATTCTCTATGACCTGTGCCTGCCGCATGTGCAGGCGATTGACCGCCTCAAGGAAACCTTCGACGCCCATTGTGGCAACCTCACTTCGGGTGAGTTGAACATAGCAGCGGGGGAATCGACCATCCTGTATATTTTGCCAAAACCCGTGCGCCTGTTTTCCGAACAGTATCCGGCCATCAAATTACGCCTGGCCAATGAGACTGGACGCGATGGTATGGAGTTGCTACGTAGCGACAAGGTCGATTTCGCTGTCGGATCGATGCTCGAGGTCCCCGATGACCTGGATTACGACCCGATCGTGACCTATAACCCGGTCGTAATCACTCCCCTGGACCACCCGCTCGGTAAAGTTGACAAAATTACGATCAAGGAAATTGGCAAATACGGATTGATCTTGCCGCCCAGACACCTGAGCACCTGGCATATCGTTAAAATGGTATTTGCCCAGCATAATGTTAACTTTCAGGTTACCCTCGAAGCCGGTGGCTGGGAAGTGATCAAACGCTACGTCAGCCTCGGACAGGGTATCTCGATCGTTACCGACGTCTGCATCACGGACGAAGATCGCTCCAGGATTGTGGTTATTCCGGTTGACCAGTATTTTCCCAAGCGAAGCTACGGTATCGTCACCCACAAGGGCAAATTCCTCTCCGCACCATCACAGCGTTTTATTGAAATCATGAATGAATGTTTCGGCAGGGATTAAAGCGTCCAACCACCAGGATTTCCGGCACATAGCATTGTCATCATTTCATCGCTGTGTAATCATTTACTGCATTTATCAAACGACTGGCCGCAAGGCGTAGCAGGCGAGGGATTCAAGAATGTCATACCAACAAGAATACCAAGCATCGATTGAGGATCCACAGGCTTTCTGGGCTGATAAAGCCAAACTGGTGAGCTGGTACAAGGAACCTGAAAACATTCTCTCGGTCGATGAAAACGGCATACACCGCTGGTTTGCCGACGGTGAAATGAATACCTGTTATATGGCCCTGGACTATCACATCGAAAATGGCCGTGGTGACCAACTCGCGCTGATATACGATTCTCCTGTAACCGATCAAAAGAAGACCTTCACCTACACTCAGCTACGTGATGAAGTCGCTTTATGCGCAGGCATGTTGAAACAATATGGCGTCGAAAAAGGCGACCGTGTCATTCTCTACCTGCCGATGATTCCAGAGGCAGTTATCGCGATGCTCGCCTGTGCACGCCTGGGTGCGATTCACTCGGTCGTGTTCGGTGGATTTGCACCACCGGAACTGGCGGTACGGCTCGACGACGCCACCCCGAAAGTTGTGCTGACCGCATCCTGTGGTATCGAAATCACCCGCGTAATCGAATACAAGCCGCTGGTGGATGAAGCGATTCGCCTCGCCAGCCACAAGCCACAAACCTGCATCGTCTACCAACGACCGCAGGCATCTGCAGCCATGCAGGCCGGTCGCGATATCGACTGGCAGGAAGCCCTGCAATCAGCGCAGCCTGCCGATTGCGTGCCGGTCAAGGGAACCGACCTGCTCTACATTCTTTACACCTCGGGCACCACCGGCAAGCCCAAGGGTGTGGTGCGCGAAAACGGTGGCCACGCGGTAGCGTTAAAGTACAGCATGGACGCGATTTACGATATGCAACCAGGGGAAGTCTTCTGGGCAGCCTCGGATGTAGGCTGGGTGGTCGGGCATTCCTATATCGTATACGCGCCGTTACTGCATGGCTGCACCACCGTGCTCTACGAAGGCAAGCCCATAATGACTCCAGATGCCGGAGCCTTCTGGCGTGTAATCTCCGAATATAATGTCAAGGCGCTTTTCACCGCGCCAACCGCGTTTCGAGCGATCAAAAAGGAAGACCCGGAGGGTAAACTCGCGGCAAAATATGACCTGTCCTGCCTGAAAACCATATTTGCGGCGGGTGAACGCCTCGACCCACCCACCTACGACTGGTTGTGCGACACCTTTAAAGTGCCAGTACTCGACCACTGGTGGCAAACTGAAACCGGTTGGGCGATCGCCGCCAACATGCACGGTCTCGAGTCTATGCCGGTCAAACCGGGCTCTTCGACCGTACCGGTACCCGGTTTTAAGATAGCGATACTCGATGACAAGGGCAAGCAACTGGACGCCAACACGCAAGGTTATATCTCGATCGAATTACCCCTGCCCCCGAGCTGCCTGACCTCGATCTGGGGCGACGTCGAACGTTTCAAGAAATCTTACCTTGAAACCTACCCCGGGTATTTCGTCACCGGTGACGGCGGTTATTTTGACGAAGACGGCTACCTGTTCATCATGGGGCGGGTCGACGATGTGATCAACGTCGCCGGGCACAGGCTCTCAACCGGTGAAATGGAAGAAGTGCTCGGCAGACATCCGATGGTCGCCGAGTGCGCGGTCATAGGTCGCTACGATGATTTAAAAGGTCAGATGCCGATGGGTTTCGTGGTGCTGAAAAACACTGACGATGACTCGCCTGACAACGCACAAATCGTCAGCGAACTGATCAGCCTGGTACGACAGGAAATAGGTGCGGTCGCAGCATTCAAGGAAGCCCTCATAGTTGCCCGCCTGCCAAAAACGCGTTCGGGCAAAATCCTGCGCAAAACCCTGCGCTGTATCGCCGATGGTGAACCTTACACAGTGCCGTCAACCATCGACGACCCGGCTTCACTGGATGAAATCAAGGCTCAACTTGGGAAGTGACTGGTACTGTCAGATCGAAATGATCGAATTGCCCCGGGCAGAGACAGTGATTACCCTCATTGTTTAATCCAATGAATTTATTGGAGTAGTGGAAAGGAAGAATATTTCTTTTGCCGTGTCCACAGAATTCCGATAGTTTCCATCGCGCCAACAGGTATTTCACCTAGCTCTATGGCTGACAGATCAAGAATTTGCTGCGTAAAACTTTCGTTAAATATCACTAATTGCACCAGGTCTCCAGGTTGAAATATTTCCTCCCTGACATGCCATTTTCCGTCTTTGAAATGAAGCTCGACCATCGGTGTGTTGCCCAGATATTGGAGGTAATTTGAAATGGAGCGAATTTCGCTTTGGGATAACACTTGCGTTAACAAGTGCATGGTAGGCTGCCTGGACAGGGCTTCAATCAATTTAAGCTCTGTAGCGCCACGAATATTGCCGCCAGCCTGGTTGCCGCCATGAGCATACAGCCCATGGCAAACCTGGCATCCATAACCCCCCGCATTTCGGAAAAGAGTCTCGCCTTTCAGAAGCTCTGGTGACAGCGGTTGTGCGTTTGCCGTAGCGCTGACGACAGTGATAATGCATAACCAATATTTAAGCCGATTCACGTCGATCAATATTTGTTAAACAGGCTCATGTTTCCGTTTTTATCAAAAGCAATGACCGAAATATCTTTATAGGGCTTGCCTTTAGGCGCCATACCGGGTGACATCGCCGGCATACCTGGTACTGCCAGGCCAATAGCCCCGGAAGGAGGGTTTGCCAAAAAGTTCAGAATATCCTTCTCCGGAATATGACCTTCAAACACATAATCACCAATGACAGCCGTGTGACAAGACCCAAGTACTGCTGGAACTCCTAATTTTTTCTTCGTGCCTTTTAAGTCGAAAGGATGGTTGATGGTAACTTCATGGCCGGCCTTCTCCATGATTTCAACCCACTTGACGCAACAGCCACAGGTTTTAGATTTATATACGGTAATCATCTCAGCCCATGCGGAGCCGAAGGTTAATGCGAGAATTAGAAACAGATATTTTTTCATAGGGATCTCTTTTAAAAAAAATGCGGTTAACTTACGAGTTTAGGTCAAATCTAGTATTTAACACATGGAATCAGGCGGCAATTTGATCATAGTCAATAACTTCTACTCTTTCTTTAAATTGAATGCTCTTTATGACCCTGGACAGGCAGTGAAATTCCTTTAAAATTTTCACTCTCCTTCAGCGCACTGCCCCCGTTTGAGCATCTAGATTAAATATAAAAAGCCGTAAAAACCCACTATTCCACGTCCATTCCTCATTTAGTTTATTTTTTGGGATAACAGGTTATGTTGGAATGTTAGACCTGACCCTTTGCTTTGTTAGGGTGGAATAATGAAAACCAGGTTGTTTATGCTGCTTATTCGGCCCCCTTTCCGACATTAACTGGGATCAATCATCATTCGCGTTCAATGATTCGTTCGGTAGAATCGCCATTATTGTTTATCTTAATAGACATCCCACCATTTTCTGCTAAGGTTCCGCGCATGAAAAAACCTACCTTTCCCCGTGGCACTGGCGTCCTACTGATATTGTCGTTGTTCTTATCCGGTTGTGGAATACAAAGCATTCCGACTGCACTCAACCAGGTTGAAGCTGCATGGTCGGAGGTGCTCAACCAGTATAAGCGACGATCTGACCTAATTCCCAATCTCGTCAACATCGTGAAGGGCTTCGCTGCGCATGAAAAAGAAACTCTCCTGGCCGTGGTGGAAGCCCGCGCAAAGGCTACCCAGGCGCAGGTTCCTACCAATCAACTAACGCCGGAGGCCTTAAACAAGTTCTCCCAGGCGCAGGCTGGGCTGGGGTCGGCCCTGGCCCGCCTGATGGTCGTTGTCGAACGCTATCCGGATCTCAAGGCGAATGAAAATTTTCGCGACCTCCAGGTGCAACTCGAGGGTACTGAAAACCGGATTACCGTTGCCAGGTTTCGCTTCATAGAGTCCATCAAGGGCTTCAATAATTTGGTCACGGTGCCACCGAGCTCCTGGTACAATTCGCTGTTCCTGAAGTACGAGAAAAAACCTCAGTTTAGTGTCGATAACGAGACTGAAATTAAGCAAGTTCCCGTAGTAGAATTCTGATGCCCAACCGCAAGACATTGCTTCTATTGGGCTTGCTCGGCTCCTTGTGGGCCAGCTTCGTATTCGCTCTCGAAGTCCCAAAGCTCACCGGCCCGGTGGTTGATCTTGCCGGGGTTTTAAGCCGCTCCGACCAGGCAAAAATCTCTGCCAGTCTGTTGCAGTTCCAGCGCAAATACGGGCCTCAGCTTCAGGTTCTCGTGGTGCCCAAACTCGAAGACGAAACGATTGAGACCTATTCCATTAAAGTCGTAGACAAATGGAAACTGGGCTCAAAGGGGGAGGACAACGGCGTGCTCTTGCTTGTGGCCACCGAGGACCGCAAAGTTCGCATCGAGGTGGGGCGCGGCCTCGAGGGCGATCTCCCGGACGCGCTTGCAGGACGTATCATCCGCGCGGGTATTATTCCCTTTTTCAAGCAGGGCCAAACCGGCGCTGGCGTGCTGGTTGGATTGGGCATGATTGCCGAAAGTGTTGGCGGTAAATTGGAGAACATCCCGACCCCAAGAATGCGCCAAACGAGAAAACGAGGAGGTGTGAACCTGGCCTTCCTTCTTTTTCTGAGCATATTCTTGATTGGCCCCATGGTATTTAGAGGAAGAGGAAGAGGAAGAGGAAGACGAAGAGGTGGTTTAGGCAGCGCGATCCTTGGCGGGATGCTTTTGGGCAGCCTCATGGGCGGAAGAGGTGGTGGCGGATTCGGCGGAGGCGGTTTCGGTGGTGGTTTTGGCGGCGGCGGCGGAGGCTTCTCCGGCGGTGGCGCCAGTGGAGGTTGGTAGATGATTCATTTGACACAGTCCGATCAAGACAAAATTTCAAAGGCCGTACTCGAAGCAGAACTGCTAACGACGGGTGAAATAGTACCGATGGTTGTCACCCAGAGCGATGATTATCCAGGTGCTCGCTGGCGGCTGGCGATTGTCACCGCCATGTTCTTTGGTTTCCTCGCCTATTTCTTTCTCGGCGATTTCGATCCGGCCTGGATTCTTTGGGTGCAAATTCCCGGGCTTTACATCGGGTACTGGTTGGGAACTATTAGCACTGTTCTTCGCCCATTCCTGGAGAGTTCCAAAGTCGATGAAGAGGTCCATCAGCGAGCATTGCAGGCATTTATTTCACGCGACCTGCACGCGACAAAAGACCGCACTGGAATCCTCATCATGGCTTCCTTGTTTGAACGCCGCGTAGAAATACTCGCCGATACAGGAATCAACGCGAAAGTCTCCAGCGATACCTGGCAAGGGATAGTGGCCGACATGATTGGCAGGATTAAATCGGATGATCTCACCGAGGGGTTCTGTATCGCCGTGCGCGAATGTGGTGAAGTCCTGGCAAAAGACTTCCCAGGTTCTCACGACAATCCAGATGAGCTTAGCAATAAGGTCGTTATTGAATAAACCTCTCCCGGTTTAGCAGACAGGACAGCACTGAATTCAGAATCTAGGGACAGTATACCTATTTGCTGGTAACCGATATGTATCCATCATCTTTTTTACAAGAAGGTGGGCAATGGTCAGGATTGCGCCTAAAAGGCTTGGCCGGAAGCCAATTCAATTAATGGGAAATAGGTATACTGTCCCTGTAATCTCCAAAACTGCCGCAATGTCCGCTGGAGCTATTTGTTAGCAGCTTTTTCTTCCAGCCGTTCCACCAACCAAAGTTTAATTATAGATTGACGTGTTACGCCAACACGGCTTGCCTCTCTATCTAATGAGTCAATTACCCAGATAGGAAAGTCAACATTTACTCTTTTTTGGTTTTGGTTTGGACGACTTATAGTAGACAAATCAAGATCATCAATAATGTCTGATTTGTTATCATCAAATTTTTTATCGAAGTCTTTAGCTTTCATAAAGTTCTACCTCTGTTTTACGGGAGCGCCTGACTGAAATTATTCTGATAGAGCTACCATGGCGCGTAATAACTGCTGACCAGTATTTGTTAGAAATTCGAGCGATTATTAAAAAGCGAGGTTCTTTTTCTGACTTTGCTTGCACTTGAATAAGGTCAGGGTCTAGCCAAAGCTCCTGCGCCATGGCAAAGTCGATGCCATGTTTCTTCAGGTTTGAGGCGCTTTTTTTACCGTCATATTCAAAATGATACATAGAGTAAAATATATACCTAAATTACTCATTTGCCAAGTGTGGATTCTTGGTGCTAACGACGCAAATCAGCCGCGCGGTTTTTGCGTCGGCTGAATTTGCCTTGTTATGCGACTTTTTTATTTTATTACTCTCCAACACTGCTGTCCCGTTAACTTTTCTATAAAACCAGTAAGAGAGGTGGCCCCGTTTGTTTGGACAGCTAAACCCAGTTCTATAAGTGGATTCCAGCCCATCGTTTAAGCAGCCAAGGTTAGCGACTGCTGAGAAAAATATACACTATCTGGCGTCTTTCGTCCCAAAGCGCAGTGGGGCCGCCTTTGATTGTACAGGTCAAAGTATTGACCAATTCCTTTTCGTGAGCCGGAAACCGTCTCATACGCATGAAGGTAAACTTCTTCGTACTTAACTGAGCGCCAAAGCCTTTCAATGAATACATTATCACGCCAGGCGCCTTTGCCGTCCATGCTGATACGGATACCGTGGTCTTTGAGTAGGCTGGTGAATGCCAGGGATGTGAACTGACTGCCCTGATCTGTATTCATGATCTCGGGTGGCCCAAAGCGTGCAATGGCTTGTGCTACAGCCTCCAGGCAAAAATGTACATCCATTGTGACCGATACCTGCCAGGACAGAACCTTGCGCGCGTACCAGTCCAGCACAGCCACCAGGTACACGCAGCCACGTGCCATAGGAATATATGTAATATCCATCGCCCAGACCTGGTTTGGGCGGTTAATCTTCAAGCCACGCAACAAGTACGGATATATTGGGTGTTGTGGGTGTTTCCTGGTCGTGCGAGGCTTGCGGTACAGCGCCTCAATGCCCATACGCTGCATCAGCGTTGCCACATGCTTACGACCGACCTTGATGCCTGCCAGGGCCAGCAGGTCACGCAACATACGTGAACCGGCAAAAGGCATCTCCAGATGAAATCTGTCGATCAGCTGCATCAAATGTAGAGCCCGGTCTGAGACCGGTTTTAGCAGCGCATAAACGGTGGATCGGGCAATGCCAAGGGCTTTGGCCTGGCGTGTAATCGGCAAACGGTGGTTCCGGTCAATCATCGTTTTGCGCTCAGCAGGCCGGCTTTGGTGAGCGCACTTTCTAAAAAATCATTCTCCAGCGTCAGTTCGCCGATCTTCGCGTGTAGTGTCTTGATGTCCACCTGCGGTGGGTCTGCTTCGCCAGATCCTTCAAATACAACGCTCATACGATCGAGAAGTTGTGTTTTCCATTGCGTTATCTGGTTGGGATGCACGTCAAACTGCTGGGAAAGCTCAGAGATTGTCTTGTCGCCTTTTACAACTGCTAACGCCACTTTGGATTTAAATGCCGGTGAGTGATTCCGGCGCGGTCTTCTTGGCATGATTGCCTCCTGATATTGTTGCCATTAACATGGCTTAAATCAGGCTGGAAATCCACTTATAGCGCTGTCCGATTTTCCGGGGCCACCTCTAACTGTACGGATTCTAATTCTTTGAGTAAATGTGTATACGATTTCGCCCTTTGCGGTCGTCCGAATATCGCTGGTGAAAGCTCGCTGTCGA
>JADFMY010000010.1 GCA_022563685.1 Pseudomonadota bacterium
CTCACGTTGCTGGTCACGGAAGGTCAGCACCATGGCTCCCATCACTACTAGTGCACCGGCTATAAAGAACACGAAAGCCCCGGTGCGGGTCGCACCACCTATACCCGCCAGCGCAGCCTGGGCAAGAATTACTGCCGACCGATTGGTCACTACATCCGCCTGGCCTGCTAGCTGCTCAGTCAGCTGCTTGGCGATACTTGCACCCTGCACCACGGATGGCGCCTGGACCAGGATGCGCGACAGTCCCTGCGCCTTAAACGCCTCACGCATTTCCGCTAGCGACAGGAACAACTGGCCGTTAGTAAAGCCGCTGCCGCCATCGAAAATACCGATCACGCGCCAGTCTTGCCCCCTGACGGAAATGTTTGTGCTCGGCTCTAGCTGCTGCACTTCGATATCGAAACGTCGGGCGACCTCTAACCCGATCACAGCCATCGGTGTATCCCTGTCGTCGCTGATAAAGGTCCGCCCTGCGATGATGCGCCTCTCCATCGGCTCCGGATCACCGACTGCCATCAGCGGCGAGCCCGGCAACAATCCTACATAAAAGGTCGTCGTCTCGCCCTCGAACTCGCGACGGATCAGGTAGGGATCAACACGCAGTCCTGGCTCCATTTCCCGGATTTCGTCAACCAGAGCGAAGGGTAGCGGTCGCGAACGGACACCACCCAGACCGAGCGATCCAGCGGGACGCACATCGATAGTGCTTACCAGGGCGCCTTCGAGTGCGGCGAATTGCCCTGCGGCGAGGCGGTTGACTGTGGCCATCACGGTAAACAGACCCACCACCAGGGCCAGGAACAGGATTACCAGTCCTGTTCGGAATGGTTTTCGCCAGACGTTATAGAAACTACGTTTGAACCAGATTGGCATGCTGTGTCTCGCTATATCAGTTCGGAGGGACTTCACTCAGGTATCGCGGGCTTATCTGCTGTGGTGAGGGGCCTGTGACTATTTCCCTGAACACCCGCTTTTGAGACAGATCGATCACCTGAATTAATTCAAGGTCCGGATTGGTAACGTACAAATAATTACCCATAATCGCCATGTGCTGTGGATTTCCTCCGGTGGTTATTTCAGTTAACACCTGGTTATTCTCGATGTCAATCACCGAAATGGTGCCCGATTCGATATTCGCGACATACAGCCGATCTGCCGTGGCGATCGGGGTCATGGGACGCCTGCCTACCGGAATTTCAGCGATGGCACGCCGTTCGTTGTGGTCGATAACAGTGACCGAATCACCCTTGTAATTGGTCACGTACACGAATTCGCCATTCCGGCTGAAGGTGAGATGATTGGGTCGACTGCCCGTGTCGATCACGGCCACCACAGCATCCACGCCAGCACCCATCACGGAGACGGTATCGTCGCTCCAGTTGCTGAAGTAGGTGTACTTACCGTCCGGCGATATCGCGAAGTGGGTGGCTGCCTCGCCGCCAACCTCCCATACAACCCTGAGCGTGGCCGGATCGATAACCGACACTGAATCGCCAGAGAAATTTGTAACCAGGATCTTGTCTGACGCGAGTGTAACATCCACCGGGAAATCGCCCACCTCGACGCTGGCGCGCGGTACAAAAGCAGGTAGTTCAATCACAGTTAGGTCGTCGGATTTTTCATTGGCTACATACACCGATTTCCGCCCCGGATCGTGCATCAACCCATGGGGGAACCGCCCTTCGAGTCTGACATAAGCGGCGACAGTTTGCGTACTCGTGTCGATAGCCAGCACGCTGTCACACTCGCCCATGGCCACATACAGGTACTGCTTTTCTACCTCGATACCGGGCAGATGCTCCTTATCCCAGGCGATACAATCAACCGTGCTGGCGAAATACCAGACGCCGCCGCCTATCGCCAGGGTGACCAGGCCGGATGCTACGATCATTTTAAGATTTACCTGCATGTTCGCTCCGGCGACCTGTAGTTCTACAGGTCTGACCATTTCCAGTGACAGGAAGATCAAGAATTTATTGTGCCTGTCTTTAGCTGGTTTCGAAACCCTCGATGATTGGGCAGCCTCTCTTGTTGCTGGCGCACAATTTGGTTAGCAGCTTGAGTTCGTTGCGCAAGCTGGTGAGATCCTGCAGATTGCTTTCTATCTCTACCAGCTTTTTAAGTGTGAGTTCGCGTACCTCCTGTCGAACATGCTGGGGGTCTTCGCGCATTTGCAACAGGCTTGCAATTTCCGCCAACGAGAAGTTCATTTTTTGTGCCCGCCGAACGAAATTGAGCCGGGAAATGTCTTTATCACTATAGTTGCGAATGCCCGCCGCTGTACGACGAACGCGTGGCAGCAGGCCAATTTTTTCGTAGTAACGCAGCGTATCGACGGAAAGTCCAAGCCTTTTACTGATGTCACCAATGCGATAGCTGTTCGAGAGTGTTTTATTTTGCATATAAATTAGTTCCCTGGCTGCCACTTTTGTACCTGGTGATTGGCATAGTCTGCCACGAAAACACTGCCATCGTCAGCCTCGACGACCGCAATGGCGGTATGGGTTGGCGCCGTACTTTCGATTCCAAAGGCATTGAGAAATTCACCGTCGGCGCTAAATTTCTGTACTCGGTCATTGTAAAAATCAGCGACGAAAACATCGCCGCCTGGGCCGATAGAGATACCTGTGACGGTTGCGAACCAGCCATTAAACGGGCCAAATATATTCATCGCAAAGGGACCACCCCATCGGTACAGCAACTCGCCATCCGGACTAAATGCCAGCACCCGGTCATTGTATCCGTCGGCGACATAGAGTATCCCCTGATCATTGATCGCGACATCGGTGGGATAATTGAGCCTGCCGCCGAGCACCCCCGACTTTCGGGTTGATCCCCATTGACGTACAAAAGTCCCATCAGCAAGCAATTGCTGCACGCGCTGGTTAAAAAAATCCGCTACATACAGCACCCCATCGGCATCGACAGCCACGCCACCGGGTGCGCTCATTTCACCGCCGGCACTACCCGCTTTACCGATGCTGCGCCGAAACTCACCATCGAGTCCATAGACCTGAATCCGGTCATTGAAAAACTCGGCCACGTATAGCTCGCCACCGGCAATGGTCAAATTCATCGGCCTGTTCAATTGTCCCGGTGCCTCACCCTTTTCTCCAATCAGGCGTTTGAAATTTCCCTCCAGATCGAATACCTGAATGCGCGTATTACGCGAGTCACTGACAAATACTTCATTGCCTGCGAGTGCAATACCGGTGGGCTCGTTGAACTGTCCCGGTTTTTCACCCTTACCGCCCCAGGTTTTAACCAGTGTGTAAGGCGCTTCCTGGGGCTTTGGCATCCAGAGCAGGTAGGTCACACCGACGATCAAAACCGTCAAAGCTACCGTACATAACAATATTCGTTTTAACCAGACCACAATATTTCCTTTTATCGAGGCTTTTCGCTCATGCTTTTCATCGTAAAGCCGGTATCATCGATGATGGATTTCAATTGATCTTCACCGAAACTTTTACCTTCTCTTGTTTTTACAATGACCAGACCGTTTTTGATGTCGATATCAACACTCTCCACCCCTTCAGTTCCAATGAATTTTTTTTCAATGCCGTAAGCACAAAAAGGGCAGGCCAGCCCGTCCACCCGTATGTCATATTGAGTACCTGCGGCAAAGCTGGGAATACTCCACAAAATAATAGTTGCGGCAAAAATGAATGATCTGATTTTCATATAACCTACTCCAGTTCAGTAATTTATAAATGCCATTCAAACGAGGCTTTGAGACGATAATCAGATTTACCCTGTGTACCGTTCAAATCACTGGCAACCGGAATTTGTACACCCGCCTTTATGGCGAAATTACGCTTAGACCAGAATATGCCGGGGGAGATGAACCATTCCGTTCCGCCACTATTGACCAGGCTGTTTCCATTCAGTTCTGCGCGGTCGGTAATTTCACCGTTGAGTTCCAGCAACCAGACCGTATCTGGCTTCAGATATTCGGGGTCGGCTGGTCGCCAGCCACCGACAAAGTCCACCAGCCATTTATCGCCTAAACGAAGTCCACTGTTATTTTCGCCAGGCGCCAGATAACGCACGCTGGCCCACCGATACCACTTGAGACTTTCATATCCATAGGTGAGTCCGGCGATGAAATCCGTGGCGCCATTTCCCAGCGGCGGGTCCTCTTTTTCGTCCCCATTTTGTAGATTGACCGCCAGTATCACGGCCGCAGATACCTGCAGGCCGAACGAATCCTCGCGCCAGAATCGGTATTTAGTGAATAACTGAAGATCAGAAAGACCTCTAGATGACTCTGCTCCTTCATCTTTCACTGCATAGGGCAGCTCTAAACCGACTGCCCAGTCACCGGTGATTCCATAAACAATTTCAAGAGCCAATTCAGATTCCTGTTCTGGGCCGGTTTTTTCACGGCCTGTTTCGATCGCTAACTCCAGCCCGTTCTTAAACAGGACATGGGGACCGATACCGAAAACCGGATCATGAGCCAGAACAACACCACTGGGGGCGGTAATCAAAACGCTAGCGCCCAAAAGAATCCACATTGCACGACCCATACTACGCCTCCTCTCATTCACTGGTATTTGAATACTGTCTCATCGAAATCCACTCCGGATTCAATTCAAATTGACGATAAATATAATCTGCATACAGTTTACATGCTGGAGTTGACTCCAGGTCAAGGAATTTTTTTCAGAAAGAAGTCTAGGCTGATCGCAGATAAGCCTATATCGCAGGAAACCCCGGCCTAAAGTTTCAGATATCCGGCGTGATACTCGATATGCTCGCCGATGAAACTCGCGATGAAGTGGTAGCTGTGGTCGTAGCCGGGTTGCATGCGGATAGTACAGGGCTGTCCCTGTGCATCGCAGGCCGCCTGCAGGTTTTCGGGCAACAACTGCCCCTGGTGCAAAAACTCGTCGGCGCCACCCTGATCGATCAGAATATCGCCGACCCTGGCGCCGTTGTTGATCAGACAGGTAGCGTCATAAGCTTCCCAGTCTGCTCGATCGTCACCCAGGTATAGACCAAAGCAACCCTGACCCCAACCGCAGGCAACCGGGTTGACAATGGGCGCGAAGGCCGATACTGAACGGAATGCATCGGGGTTTTTGAGCGCACATATCAAAGCCCCGTGCCCACCCATGGAGTGCCCACTGACCGACTTCAGGCCAGGTATCAGTGGTAACGAATCTTCGACCAGAGCAGGGAGCTCGCAGCTAACATAGTCATACATATGATAGTGCTTCGACCAGGGTGCCCGGGTTGCATTGAGGTAAAAACCAGCACCCTGACCGAGGTCGTAACGATCCGGTTCATCGTCGACCGTGTCGCCACGGGGGCTGGTGTCGGGAAACACGAGCGCGATACCCTGTGCCGCGGCAAAACGCTGGGCGCCGGCCTTCACGCGCGCATTATCGTCGGTGCAGGTTAAACCCGATAACCAGTAGAGCGTCGGCACTTTTCCGTCTTTCGCCTGCGGTGGCAGGTAGACCGAAAAAGTCATTTCGCATTGACACACCTCGGAATCGTGCGTATAGCGTTTCAGATACCCGCCGCATTCCTTGATGCTTTCGATTTCATTCATCGGGTCGTGTACCTACAAAATAATAACTGATCGAATACTTTCGCCACTGTGCATCAGGTCAAATGCGCGATTTATATCCTCCAGTGGCATGGTATGCGTCACCATCTTGTCGAGTTCGATTTCACCCGACAGGTAACGCTCTACGTATCCGGGCAGTTCGGTCCTGCCCTTCACCCCACCGAACGCGGTACCCTGCCATTTTCGCCCAACCACCAGATTAAAGGGCCGGGTTTTGATTTCTTCACCCGCGCCCGCGACACCGATAACGGTGGATACACCCCAGCCCATATGAGTGCACTCCAGCGCATCGCGCATCACATGTACATTACCGATACATTCGAACGAGTAGTCTACCCCGCCACCGGTCATTTCCTGTATGTATTCGCTGAGCGAACCATCTACTTCGTTCGGATTTACAAAGTCGGTGGCGCCTAGAGACTGTGCTATCTCCCTTTTTGCTGGATTGATATCTATCGCAAGAATGCGCCCCGCTTTGGCCATGACCGAACCCTGAATGACCGACAGGCCGATTCCACCCAGTCCAAATACCGCTACCGAGGCGCCTGCCTCTACCCTGGCTGTATTCATGACCGCCCCGATACCTGTGGTAACACCACATCCGAGCAGGCAAACTTTGTCGAGTGGTGCGCTGGGATTAATCTTTGCAAGCGCAATTTCCGGCACCACGGTGTATTCGGAAAACGTGGAACAACCCATATAATGGTAAATATCCTTGCCCTTTTGTGAAAACCGGCGCGTACCATCAGGCATATAGCCAGTCCATACGGTACCGGCGATCGACTGACACAAATTGGATTTACCCGAGTGGCAATATTCACATTCGCCACATTCAGGTATGTACAGAGGTATGACATGGTCACCGGGCTTCAGGCCCTTGACTCCGGCACCACACTCGAGCACTTCGCATCCCCCCTCATGGCCCAGGATTGCCGGGAAAGCACCTTCAGGATCATCCCCCGACAGGGTAAAAGCATCGGTATGACAAACGCCAGAAGCGACCACCTTGAGCAAGACTTCGCCTTCGCGCGGTCCTGCCACTTCGACTTCCTCAATTTGCAGGGGCTTTTTGGGCTCCCACGCGACTGCTGCTTTGCATTTCATTGGTTGGCCTCTTACTTATTCAACTTGTTATTCAACTTGTTATTCAACTTGGACCGATCGGGTTTTCCCGCAGACTAATTTGATTAGGTTTCACAGTCAATAGGCCAGGAAGCTCTGATTAAATCAGAGCTTCCTGCAGCACATGGACGTGCTGCCTAAATCGATGCCATTTAGGCATTGATTTAGTGAGACAAACGAAAATGACACTTTTCGTTTGTCGTCCTCTGAGAATTCACGGATGAATTATTCAGAGGTTTAACTATTATTTACGAATTAATTGAATTAATCGCGATTATTTCGCTCAAATTTCACCAGGCTCTCTTTGAGGAATTCTCATGCGATACGACTGGTTTAAGCAGAAACGAACCCCTTTAGTGCTGATATTGTCTTTGGGCGTGCTGGTAGCATTTTATAATGTGTTTGCGGGGTCAAAAAATGGCTTCGATGTTTCAAACGCCATCGTTCCCGCTGATGAAATACTCTCCGGAGGTCCGCCTAAAGATGGTATACCCGCCCTGACCAATCCAGAAATGCTGAGCGCGAGCGAGGCCAGTTACCTGTCGCCAGAGGACCGTGTCATCGGCATCACCCTCAATGGCGAATCCCGCGCCTACCCTATCTCTATATTGAACTGGCACGAAATCGTTAACGACCAGATCAAGGGTGAGAGATTTGCAGTCACCTATTGCCCGTTATGCGGTACCGGTGTCGCCTTTTCCGCAAAGGTGGCCGGTGAGCTAACGGATTTCGGTGTTTCGGGCCTGTTGTATAACAGCGATGTACTTTTGTACGACAGAAATACCGATTCATTGTGGTCGCAGATCATGGGGCAGTCGATTTCAGGAAAACTGGTCGGCGAAAAACTAAGGCAGATCCCAATCACCCACACTACCTGGAAAGATTGGGTGCAAAAGAATCCGGATACGCTGGTATTATCGACCGATACCGGATTTTCGCGCGATTATGCTCGGGATCCTTACGCTGGTTACGAACAGTCCAGACAGCTTTTTTTCCAGGTCAGTAATCGGGCGCCCGATACCTACCACCCCAAGGAGCGGGTCGTGGGACTCGACATCGGTGGCGTGTATAAAGCCTACCCACTCATCGAGCTGGAAAAATATGGAAAATCGCAATTCACCGATACCATCAATGGCAAAACGATTACGGTCAATTGGGACAGTATTAATCGTTCGGTTTCGATAACCGATAGTTCGGGCAGCGAAATTCCCAGTATCGAGGGTTTCTGGTTTGCCTGGTTTGCGTTTTATCCCGAAACAGAGGTGTTTACCGGCAGCTAAAGATCAGGATTTTGTACCTTTAGTTCGACTAACTCGGGACAAAGGAAGCTCTAAAAAATTCTCAGGGGTTCCCCGTAGCTTTGCCCCGACCCAACACTAAATTCCGCCATTCATTTCGGGTTAATACCCTGCCTGTTAGTATATAAATCAATATAGCCGCTCGCTGTAGACGGTTTATTGTGACAAAATAATTTAATTTTCCACATTTCATCGATATTGTATTTGAAACGTTACTTACTAGTTTCCAGTCTGATCCTGTACGCATTATTTTCACGCCTTGAAGCCGACGAAAACTGGAATTTATGCCGGGCCCCCGCCTATGAGCCTGTCCAGTCGCTGGATAGCGACGGTTTACCCAGTGAAATTGAAGCCGAAAGCGTGACTCGCAGCGAAGACGATGTACTGCATTTCAGCGGTCAGGTTCGGCTACTGCGAGGGAGCGAAAAAATCCAGGCTGACGAGTTGATCATCGACAATCAAACCGAACGATTACAGGCATATGGCCAGGTGACATTCGAGAGCCCGGAATATCGCCTGCAAACCGACAGCCTGACTATGGATCAAAAAGCACAGACAGCCAGGTTTGGCGCTTCCGAGTTTCAATTGCCCGGTAAGCACGCGCGCGGGTCGGCTCGCGAAGTTCAAAAATTAGACCAGTCGCGAAGCCGTTTTAAGGGAATCCTCTACACTACCTGCGACCCCGGAAACAGCGACTGGTACTTAACCGGCAGTCAGCTCGATATCAACCAGGAAAGTGGCCGTGGAACGGCAAAAAACGCAACGCTTTATTTTAAGGGAATACCCTTCTTCTACCTGCCCTACATCATGTTCCCGATAGATGATCGCAGGATGTCGGGGATCCTGACCCCTTTACTCAGCTATTCAGAGTCAGGGGGTTCCGGCCTTGCCGTCCCAGTCTACTGGAATATCGCCCCCAACACGGATGCTACGATCACACCAGCGTGGTTTAGTGAACGCGGTCTGCAGCTCAATACCGAAAACCGCTACCTGTTTTCCAGCCACGAAGGCCAGATTGACCTGTCTTATCTCGATGACGATCTGCTGAACGACAGCCGTTGGCAGCAAAAATGGCAACATCGAGCGGCCCTGGGACTGAATATCAAGGCGGATGTTCTGCTACAGGCAGTATCCGACGATTTATTTTTCCACGATTTCGACCTCCCCGGATCCGATAACGTAAATTTCAACCACCTGGAAAGACACATCAGCTTTAGTCGAAGCACCGAATCCTGGCAAACCACGGTACTCTGGCAGGATTACCAGACTCTGGATCTTTCCATCGCAATCAATGACCGGCCTTATCGGCGCCTGCCAAGAATTACCCTGAACAGCCTTTTCGAACCGTTTGAGAACAAGCTGGCATTCGAATCGAAGAACGAATGGGTTCAGTTCGATCACGATAGCCGTGTCACCGGTTCGCGTTTGCATTTACTTCCTTCCCTGACCTGGCCAAAAACCGGCGACTGGTATTTTTTCAAACCGAAGTTAGAGCTAGCCTTAACCGAATACCAACTGGAGAATAATAATCCGTTCGACAATTCTATTAGCCGATCACTGCCGATACTGAGTATCGACAGCGGGTTAATTTTTGAACGCAGCCTGAACAACAAAGAATGGATACAAACCCTCGAACCCCGGTTGTTTTTTCTTCATGTTCCCTTCGAAGATCAAACCGGCATCCCCGGTTTCGATACAGCCAGGCTGACCGACTCGTATAGTAATTTTTTCGAGACTAATCGGTTCAGTGGTGCTGATCGTATTGGCGATACTAAACAGGTCACTATCGGTCTCAGCTCACGCATTCTCGCCCGCGATAATGGGCGCGAAATCATGAATGCCAGGCTTGCACAAATTCATTATTTCGACGACAGGCGGGTCAGCCTTGACGGCATTACCGAAAGCCAGCCAAAATCGAATTTGATTGCCGAACTGAACCTTAGTCCAATTACCAGACTAAGAATCAGCAGCAAGCTGGTGTATGACGAACAAAGTAAAAAGCTGTTGGAAAAAAACCTTTCGATTAATTATGCCGGTAATGGGTATGCAGCCAATGCCGAATATTATTTTACCGACCAGACACTGGAACAAGCGGCTTTGTCACTGGTCTACCCTGTCAATGATCGCTGGACAGTCATCGCCAAATATCATCAATCGCTCCTGTTCGATAAACCGGTCGAAAATTTATTTGGCGTAAACTATGAATCCTGCTGCTGGGGCCTTAAAATACTCGCCAGCCAAACCAGTGATGATGACTTTCTCGTCACCGATCGTGCTGTGTATTTCGAATTAACATTTAAGGGCCTGAGCCAGGCTGGCAGGGATATAGACGCACAACTGGCCAAAGCTATACCTGGTTATCTGTCAGGATTTTAAATCCGCCACAAAAGTAGAAAACAATGATCCGTTTCTCACTCCTTTTACTGACTTTATTTTTCGTAATCCCGGGCGCGAAAGCCGCACAACAATCTATCGATTCGATAGTAGCGATTGTTGACGAAGACGTGGTTACCAAACGTGAACTGGATTCCAGGATAGAATTGATACGTGTTGATTTCGCACAATCCGGCCGAACGCTTCCGGAACCCGACACCCTGTATCGACAGGTTCTCGAAATTATGATTAGCGACTCGATATTGCTCCAGCAGGCCAAAAACCGAGGGCTGAGAATTACCGACGGGCAGCTCAATCAGGCCATGCAAAATATGGCCCGGGAAAACAGCATGAATTTATCAGAATTTCGTCAGGCTCTGATCGGACAGGGTATCGACTATGCCCGGTATCGAGAATCTTTTCGCAAAGAAATGGCGATTGGCACCTTGCAGCGCCAGTTTACCGCCCGAACCGTTGAAATAACCGATGCCGAGGTCGAAGATTTCATTAATCGAACCGGCAGCGATACAAGCGAATACGAATACCGTCTCGCGCATATCCTGATCGCACTGCCGGACGCGGCCTCCAGCGAACAGGTCGACAGTGCATCGCAAACCGTGCAGCAGCTACTGGAACGGCTCGATCAGGGTGCCCGATTCGAGCAATTGGCGAATGAATTTTCAGCCGGTGCAAACGCGTTGCAGGGAGGCGATCTGGGATGGCGTAAAAAGGCAGAAATCCCGGGTCTATTTTCAAACGAAGTTTTGAATATGGAACCCGGTGAATATGCTGGCCCTTTACGCAGCGCCAGCGGTTTCCACATCGTTTCACTGGTTGAACGCCGTGACCTGGAACAGGTGCTGACCGAACAGACCCGAACCAGGCATATTTTGATCCGTCCAAACGAGCTGATATCCGAGGACGAGGCAAAAAATCGCCTGCAATCACTACGCGAGCGAATACTGGCAGGCGAGGATTTTGCTCGACTCGCCCGATTATTTTCAGTCGATTATACCTCCGGGTCTCAGGGGGGCGATATAGGTTGGTCAGAAGCCGGTACGACGGTGCCTGAATATGAATCCGTTGCCGGCTTGCTGGAACCGGGCCAAATAAGTGAACCGTTCCGTTCGCAATTTGGCTGGCACCTGCTGGAAGTTACCGGGCGCCGAACTATCGACGAAACCAAAGAGAGCAAATTTAATAAAATTCACTCCCAGCTTTTACTGCAAAAGCGACTTGAAGCCTTTGATATCTGGAAACGCCGCCTCAGAGACGAAGCCTACGTGATTTTCCCGACCCCAGATGCCTGATGCACAAGGCCAGCCTATTGTTGCTATCACCTCGGGAGAACCAGCAGGGATCGGGCCCGATATTATTGCCCACATCGATGCAAACCAGTTCTCCGCTCGTCTGGTAATCCTCGGTGATCGCGACTTAATAGAAAGCCGCGCCAGGTCACAAGGGGTTGAAATCCAGTTTGATTCTTACCAGGCAGATCAAACTTCGCGGCAGGAAAATGCGATAGAAATTCTGCACCTCCCCCTGGCCAGCACCTGTAAACCCGGGGTTTTATGCAGGGATAATGCGACTTATGTGCTGGAAATGTTGAGACGCGCCTGCAACGGTTGTCTGAATCTGGAATTCGATGCGATGGTAACTGCGCCGGTGCAAAAGGAACACATTAATCAGGCTGGAATTGGATTTACCGGGCACACCGAGTTCCTGGCTGAAATCTGCGGCGTGGAGAAACCCGTCATGTTGCTGACTGCCGATAATTTGAGAGTTGCGCTGGTAACTACGCATTTATCGTTACGTCAGGTGCCCGATGCGATCGACGCAGATCTAATTATTCGCATAGTCGAGATTCTCGACCATGACTTACGCCAGCGATTCAATATCGCCCGACCACATATAAAGGTCTGCGGACTCAATCCGCACGCCGGTGAGGGCGGATACCTCGGTCGAGAAGAAATCGAAATCATAAAGCCTGCCATTGAAACCCTGCGTCGGAAGGGTCTGAATATCAGCGGTCCCTACCCTGCCGATACGGTATTTACACCAATGGCTCTGGCGGACGCAAACGCGGTTCTGGCGATGTACCACGATCAGGGCTTACCCGTTTTGAAACACGCGGGTTTTCACCGCGCAGTCAATACCACGCTCGGTTTACCGATCATTCGCACCTCGGTGGACCACGGCACTGCACTTGACCTGGCCGGTACCCATCAGGCTAACCCCGGCAGCCTGTTCGCGGCGATAGAATTGGCTATATACCAGTTCAAATGCGAGATCAGCCATGCATAAGGCCCGCAAGCGCTTTGGCCAGCATTTCTTACATGATAAAAATATTATCGCCAAAATTCTCGACGCTATCGACCCGCAAAGGGACGATAACTTGCTCGAAATCGGCCCAGGCCTGGGCGCTTTGACTTACCCGTTGCTTCAGCGATGCGGGCGGCTTACCGCCGTAGAACTCGATCGAGACCTGGTTTTGTCACTCAGGGAAAAATCACAGGATCATGGAGACCTTGAGGTGATCAACGCCGATATTCTGAAATTTAACCTGGATGACTTGCCATCGAGCAAGCGCGTTCGAGTTGTCGGCAACCTTCCCTACAATATTTCGACACCCTTGATGTTTCATCTGATGAAATCTATCGAAAATATTCAGGATATGCACTTCATGTTACAAAAAGAAGTCGCTTTGCGAATTGTTGCCACGGAAAATAGTCGGGATTACGGCCGGTTGTCGGTCATGCTGCAGTATTTTTGTCGATGCCAGTATCTGTTCGATGTTGCTCCGGGATGTTTTACACCACCGCCCAGGGTTGATTCTGCGATTATTCGGTTACATCCTCATCTTGAACCTGTTGCCGAAATTGGCGACTTCACTCTGTTTTCAAACATCGTCCAGACTGCGTTCGGGCAGCGACGCAAAACTATCGTTAACGCTTTAAAAACGCGGGTAGCGCCCGAATTGTTCGATGCTTGCCACATAGATAAAAACCTGCGCGCAGAAAATTTAAGCCTGTCAGACTTCGCCCGGCTGTCCAGGGCTACCTATCAGCGACAATACGATGCCTAGACCGTATATTGCTAAACCTCTGCTTTCACTGATTTGTGCGATGGACAGTAATCGACTGATCGGAAAAAACAATACCTTGCCCTGGCATATACCCGCCGACCTCGCTTTTTTCAAACAAACCACGATGGGAAAACCAGTCATCATGGGCAGGAAAACCTTTGAGTCAATCGGCAGGCCGTTACCGGGGCGGACCAATATTATCGTTTCTCGAAATACCGATTTAAACTTTCCCGGATGCGATATCGCCGGCAGTATCGATCAGGCGATGGCACTAGCCCGGAATAATGAAGAAGTCATGTTAATCGGTGGCGCCAGTCTGTACCAACAATGTATCAATCGAGCCGATCAGATTTATCAGACACTGATACATCATAGTTTTAACGGCGATACCTGGTTTCCCGAAATTGATCCAGATTGCTGGATACAGGCGACACGAGAAGACTATCCGGCAGATTCCAGCAATTCTTATTCCTATTCGTTTATTAAATATATACGGGAAAAATAAAATTGGTATAGTATTGGCGGGCCAAACCGAAGAATGGATTGCCCAATGGATATAAATACTACCGGGGGGTAGAACGAATGGAAAATCAAACCTACATCGTTGGTAGGGAGGGTCATATATTCATCAACGACCCAACCGTCAGCAAGCAGCATGCTGAGATACAGGTTAAGGACGGCGAAATCTACCTGCGAGACCTGAATTCTACCAATGGAACTTATTTGGTTAAAAACCAGAGACTCGTACCATTTAGAGAAGGATATGTGCAGCTTAACCAGCCGGTAGTATTGGGAAACAGGCAGTACACTATATATGAACTGTTAGAAAAAGCCGGGGCGTTTGCGTCCTAGATACTTATGGATAAGACCGGGATGGTTGTAAAACTGAAAATTCCCGAGAATCTGACTAAAGGCCTACAGCGATCAGGGCGATACCAATAATCCATTTCCATGTATTGTCTGAGGGCTCTTCCTCTTCGACCTGTTGCATAACCGTGTGACCAAACCTGTCTGCTTCTTCGGCATTAAGCAGGCCAGCGGCAATCTCGACGTCTTCGTCAAGAACTTTCATCTCCACCTGCGTGGCTGTGCCATAATCGCCTCGAGCCATCAGGATTTGGAAATCGTCTTCGGTAGTCAGTGTAATGATACCCTCCAGTACCACCGCATGTAATTTGGCATCTGGATCGTTTCGACTAACGGCCTGACTGCAGTCATCGAGTTTACAAAGCTTGATCACATACTCGGTACCGCGGATCCCTATGGTTGCAAGACCCGTTTGTAACTGGTAATTGGACAGGGCGCTGGCACCGATCAGGCCGGTTATTTTCCTTAAGCCTCCTCTGATCAGATCGAGAATACTGCTGCTATTCCTGTCGAACCCCGGGGTAATAATATACTCGCTAATTTTTACTACTGAATCTTCCTTCAGGTAAATTTCAGCCCCATCATCCATGGCAATGAATAAATTCGAATTCTGGCCGGTCGAAATTCGGTCCCCTTCGTAAACTTCCGAATTAATTTGAAGCGTCTGAGTATTTCCATTCAGGTCTGTAACCGTTGCCTGACCTTGCTGACTGGCGATGTAGCCTACTTTTTTCTTTTTACTGATTTCCTGTTGTTCAAAACGCCTGATTTCGATTAGCTTCAAGCGGCTTCCTGGCACCAACTGGTCGCTTTGAGAATGAAACGAATACGGATTGATTTCGATCAATTTTGCTTTGATTTCGGCCCACAGTTTGACTTCATTCGGGTAGATTTTTCGGATAATATCTTCGACCGTCATGCCCGGAATGACGCGTGTGATTACCCTGGAAGACGATACCAGTTCATATACAGAGGCAGCATTTACCGTTTGGCTAGAAAACCCGAAAACGAAAATGAATACCACGACCAAATACAGTTTACTTCTCACGCTTCATCACCTTTTAAAAGGGCCATCGATTCGGTTGATGCGAAGTTTGTGCAACAGTTCGCATTTTGCTCGTTAGTGCGACTTGATTCCGATAGATATAGGGTGCTATCCGCTTCCTGGCTATGGAAACAATGTCATCCAGACGATAATTATAGCTATTTATTAGATCCGATAAGTCAACAAATTTAACAAAAGGTCTTTTTTTACCGACTAGCTGCGGTTAATTTGATCAATTAGATGGATCTTTTGCCTGGAAACATTAAATTATTACAGATTCGGCTGCACAATCCAGGTTAAACCATTGGATATCGGGGGCATCGATTCTCAAAGCAGTCAATTTCCCTCCCCAGACACAGCCCCCATCGACGGCGAAATACTGCCCGTATTGTCCTGCTGCCAGAGTTGCCCAGTGCCCAAACGCAACGCGTAGCGAGCGTTCCAGGCAAAGGTTTTTTTCGAACCACGGGATCAGCCCCTGTTGTGAGTGCTGCGGTGGACTACCCCTGGAGTCAAATTCAAAACGACCATCTTCGGTATAAAATCGCAGGCGTGTGAATACGTTTGTTATGCAGCGCAGGCGCAAGATGCCGGTTAAATTGTCTGACCAACGATCAGGTTGATCACCATACATTTGAGCGAAGAACGACTGATAATTCTCGCCTCTAAGCACTTGTTCCAGCTCCCTGGCATGGTCTTGCGTCAGAGCTAAATCCCAGTCTACGTGAATTCCGGCATGGACGAGCAGAAATTTCAACTTCTCATCATAATGAATGAGGGGCTGAAACCGAAACCAGTCCATCAATTCGTTACCATCGGGACTCGATAGAATCTGATACAGGGGATCGGATTTAGCTATGCCCTGTTCGGTATAAAACAGTGCGAGAAGATGCAGATCATGGTTACCGAGAACAGTGACTGCACGATCTCCCAGCGATCGCACGAAGCGTAGGCTCTGTAAGGATTCGGGACCACGGTTAACCAGATCCCCGGAAAACCATAAGATGTCGCGAGTCTGGTCGTATTGTATTTTCTCCAGCAACCGGCAGAGTTGCGAATAACATCCCTGCACGTCGCCAATCACATAGACAGCCATTTATGCTGCTAGCGTACTAGTGCAGAACTCGCGGTGCCGACAGCACAAATTCATCAATGGTCGCATCGAAACGGGAGCCATCCTGAGCCCGCATCTGGTAACTGCCCTTCATGGTGCCAACCGACGTTTCGATCATAGTCCCCGAGGTATATACAAACTGTTCACCCGGATCCAGGACAGGCTGTTCGCCAACCACGCCATCGCCCCGTACCTCCTGAATTTTATAATTAGAATCGGTAATCACCCAGTGTCGGGTTAACAATTGTGCCTGTTGTTTCCCCCTATTCTGAATCGTGATGGTATAGGCGAAAACATAGTAATTGTCATCGGGATTCGATTGTTCCTCGAGATACCGTGTTTCAACGTTTACACTGATATTGTTGAGACTGGAGTCTGTCATGAATGTCACTTTACAACCATTTGACACCTAGTCTACGCTCATTTCACAAGTTTAGGCAGTAGCTAGCCCATATTGCACGAAACTCGGGGGAAATTGCGGATTAAATTGCAATCGCCGCTTTGATAGGTTCGTGGCATCGATAATTTTGCAGCTCAAAGTCATCGAATTGAAACGCCAGTATATCGGTCACATCGGAGTTCAATACCATTTTTGGCAAGTCATAGGGTTGGCGGGTCAGCTGCAATCTGGCCTGCTGCATATGGTTCGTGTACAGGTGAGCATCGCCCAGGGTGTGCACAAAATCTCCAGGAGTTAAGCCCGTTACCTGCGCTACCATCAGTACCAGTAACGCGTAAGAAGCAATATTGAATGGCACACCCAGAAAAATATCTGCGCTGCGTTGATATAACTGGCACGAGAGGCGGCCCTGTGCCACGTAAAACTGGAAAAACGCGTGGCAAGGTGGGAGTGCCATCTGGTCTATTTCACCGACGTTCCAGGCGCTAACGATAAGCCGACGCGAGTCCGGTGTTGAATTAATCTGCTCGATCAATTGCCCGATCTGATCGATCACTCGTCCGTCGGCAGCACGCCATGAACGCCATTGAGCGCCGTATACCGGTCCGAGATCGCCATTGGCATCCGCCCACTCGTCCCATATGCGTACCTTATTCCGTTGCAGGTAGCCGATGTTGGTATCGCCCTGCAAAAACCACAGTAATTCGTGAATAATCGAATGCAGGTGCAGTTTCTTGGTGGTCACCAACGGAAAGCCCTGACTGAGATCGAAACGCATCTGGTAACCAAATACCGACAAGGTTCCGGTACCGGTACGATCTTTTTTCTCGCTACCGGTTTCCATCACGTGGCGTATCAGGTCAAGATACTGTTGCATTCGGCTTTTCCCTTCGGGAATAAATAATAAAAGCGAATCCGACTATAATCATCGGCACCGATAATACAATGCCCCGGGTCAGCCAGTCGGTATTCATCAAATAGCCGATATGGGCGTCGGGCAATCGGATAAATTCCACCCCGGTTCTGGCAATCCCGTAGAGTAACAGGAAATATCCTGACACACTCATAACCGGCCTGGGTTTCGCAGATATAATCCAGAGCACGGCAAACAGGATCAGCCCTTCAAAAAGCATTTCGTATAACTGCGTGGGATGGCGCGGGCTGAAACACAAGGGGCCGGCGAAATCGATATAACGCTCGGGTGGAAACTGTTCGCAGGATAGCTTCATCGCCCAGGGGACCTTCCCCGGCGCACCCCACAATTCGGCATTGATAAAATTGCCGAGGCGCCCTGCGGCCAGACCTAGTGGCACCAGGGGTGCGATAAAATCGGTCAACTGGAAAAAACTGCATCCCAGCTTGCGTCGGTACAACTCCATCGCAACCAGCACGCCCAGAAATCCACCGTGAAACGCCATTCCCCCCTGCCAGATTTTGAACAGGTAGATTGGGTTGTCGATAAAACTATCGAAGTTATAAAATAATACTGACCCGATACGCCCGCCGATGATCGCACCAAGCGCGCCGTAGAATGTCAGGTCATCGATTTGATCGGGACGGATTATGCTGGGCTCGATTCGAGCGCGGCGCTTCCCCAGCCAGAACACCGAGGCAAATGCGACCAGATACATCAACCCATACCAGTAAATCTTTACAGGACCCAGGGCAAAGGCAACGGGATCAATTTCGGGGTAAGCGATCATAATTCAGGTTTACCTAGTTGGTCAGTACCAAAATCCAGACAGCGACAAGAATCGTGATCGCAATCGCGACTGCTGCCGACCCCATATCCTTGGCCCTGCCCGCCAGTTCATGCCGCTCCTCGCCAAAGCGATCAACTACAGCCTCTAGCGCGGAATTTAGCATTTCGACCATCGGTAATAGCAGTACACTGGCCACCAGCAAGGCTCTCTCGACGCCATCCTGACCCAGCCAGAGGCCCAATGGGATCAACAGGATACACAACCAGATTTCCTGCCTGAACGCCTGTTCGTGCCTGTAGGCTGCGCAAACGCCCTGCCACGAGTACCGACTTGCCTTTAATATACGGATAAACCCCTTGTTGCCATTGGATGCCATCTGATTGTTGTTCAAAGAAGGCCTGATAACTCGGACCTTCTGCTAGCACATGGGTGTATCGTCATAATCAATGTCTGGGGACATCTACTCTTCATCGGCTATCGCATCGGTATAGGCTTCGGCATCGAGTAAATCACCTATCTCATCAGGATCTTCCATCTTTACCCGGTACATCCAGCCATCACCATAGGGATCGTCGTTGATTCGCTCTGGAGAATCCTCCAGTTCAGAATTAACCTCAACGATTTCTCCCGAGACAGGCGCGTAGGTATCTGACGCGGCTTTAACCGATTCGATTACTGCCACCGAATCACCGGCAGCTATCGCACTGCCTACTTCGGGTAATTCGACAAACACCAGGTCTCCCAGTAATTCCTGCGCATGATCCGACACGCCCACGGTGGCCAGATCGTCTTCGATCAATACCCATTCGTGCGAGGACAGGAATTTTAAATCGGATGGAACATTACTCATTAGCTATTCTCCTGTTATTTAAATATTCGATTTTCCGTGACGTACGAAGGGAAGCTTAACAATTTCGGCCTTTAGTAATTTGTTGCGAATCTCGACTTTTACCTCACCGGCCACACCCGCCGGTATTCTCGCCAGCGCGATCGACTGACCCAGGGTTGGCGAGTAGCTACCCGAGGTAATTTCCCCATCTCCGGCGTTCGTTACCACTTTTAAATGATTGCGCAGCACGCCCTTATCCTTCAACACCAGGCCGATCATTTGTTGCTGCACACCCTGGCTCTTTTCTTCAAGCAAGGCCTGTTTGCCAATAAATTCACGATCATCCGACAGCGCCAGCGTCCAACCAAGACCCGAAATCAGGGGGCTGGTAGTCGCATCCATGTCGGTACCGTATAAACTCATCCCGGCCTCGAGCCGCAAGGTATCTCGTGCACCTAGACCACAGGGTTTGACCCCGGCTTCGATGAGTCGTTGCCAACAACCGGCAGCCTGGTCGGTCGGCATCATGATTTCAAACCCGTCTTCACCCGTATAACCTGTTCTGCCGACTAAAAAGTCACCTGTTTCAGCGGCTTCAAACCGGCCCAGCGACAGTAGTTGTGAAGCTTGATCTTCGGCAAACAATGAAAGCGATTTTTCACAAGCATTCGGGCCCTGGACCGCGATCATCGCGACATCGTCACGCTCTTTGATCGACAGGTTTTGATAATCTGCAGCCTGCTGGTTTAACCAGGTCATATCCTCATCGCGTGTGGCTGAATTGATCACCACCCGATAAAATCCTGCGCGCAAAAAATAAACGATCAAATCGTCTACGACACCGCCGTCGGCATTGAGCATGCAGCTGTAAAGCGCCTTGCCCGCGGTTTTGAGTTTTGCGATGTCGTTCGCCAGGAGATAACCCAGGTATGCCCCCGCATCGTCTCCGGTCACGTCGACCACGGTCATGTGCGACACGTCAAACATGCCTGAATCGGTACGTACTATTTGGTGTTCAGCGATTTGCGACCCGTAATGGATTGGCATATCCCAACCGGCGAAGTCGACCATTTTGGCGGAAGCATCGAGATGAGACTGATAGAGAGGAGTTTTCTTGCCCATGCCCTGATAGTTGTTAATTAAAGAAATCCCCTGGTCCGGTCAGAGATCGGGTCAACGATGACCATTTATCTTCGGTGGATTGCCTGGCGACTATCGCTCTCCAGAGTCAGAAACCAGGGCAGTCCCTTTTACCTGAGCGTTTCCGGGCTATTGCGCCTTCGGTGGTCACTGAACCCTTTCCTGCCGCAGCTTATGTCTGCGGGCGATACTATAGCTTCGGATTTACAGGATTTAAAGCCTTATTTGCACACCAGTTGAGCAAGCCTTATTTCTTCCGTTTTCCGGTCTATGATTAACTGTCTTAGCAGGGCAACCTGGTAAAAATACTCTTCCACCGAAAACTCCCCTTGCTCGATCAATCGATCCAGTTCGGCAGATAATTGACTCAAGGTTGCGCTAGTCGCGATTACAGTGAATATACCACCCGCCGACACGGTGACATCGAGGCCCGGGGGGATGGTCTTGGAAGTAAATGCGACAGAATTAGGACTAATAGGATTAAGGTTGAAAGGTACGAATGTCTGCCCTACCATCAATGCGATTTCGAGTACCGTGGCATTATTGATCGGAATAAAAGCGATATCGCCTCCCTTTACATCGAATGTCCCGCCAATATTAAACACATCGCTTTGCAGCCCATCCACCGTGGTATCCAGCTTGATTAGCAGCCGGCCATTGGCATTTTGCGTATAGTCACCGGTAATCGTTAAGGTGCCCGTAGAAAACGCACCAACAAAATCAAATGCGACCCCTGCGGTTACGGTTCCGGCATCGTTGATCACGTTTCCCAGGAAGGTACCGTTACCTTGTAGTGATGATCCGGCATCGAGCGTCAAATCGGCGCCACCGAGTCCAAAACTGCCACTGTGAATCGCTATCGCACCCCCCTGATTGGTAAAGTTCAAGCCAAAATCTACCGTATCAGTACCCGCCACCGAATCAATAATCAGCAAGCCCTGGTTGGTAAAAAACGAAGTGGTGTCGCTCAGGCTGACGGTCTGGCCTCCCGCGTCAATCACATTGATTTTAAAAATTCCCGTATTGACGATTTTGGCGTTGCTCATGGTGAAACCAGACGTACCGTTCTTATCCCATACTGCAATTCCGCTATTAGTCCAGGTGACATTGGAAAGCGACCCTGAACCGAACGAAATAAATCCGGACGTCGTGATACTCGTTCCGGTTAATAAGCTAGCGATATTCAGGTTCGCTGCTCGAATACTAGCCAAAGAGATATTGCCGTTAGTACCAGTACGGGCACCCATAGTGATATCTATATTACCCAAACCCGCGTCCAGTATTTTACCGCTGGCCATCGTAATCTGAGCAGCGCCAGGGTCGCGATCGGTTGTTGCCCCAATGTCATTAGCAAACAGGAACAGACTGCCTTTGTCTGTGAAAATATTAGCCTGGATATCGATACTACGACCTGCCTGCAGGGTGAGATTTGCGCCCGCCCCGCCAGCACCAACTATCAGGTCATCCAATACCAGAATATCGTTATTTGCCTGCAGGATTACATTTTGACCGCCTAATAACGACTCAATAGATGTCGAGGTAAAGGTTACATTTGTTGTTGGAGATTCGGCGAACTGATCATCGGTGGTGCCATCATAGGCTGTGCCCAGATCTGAAATAATGATATTTTTCGGATCGAATAAAACCGTTCCTCCCAGGCCTTTAGCTGCCGTGGTATCGACATTTCCAGCAAAGTTTAAATTATTCTTGCCGGAAATTTCGATAAAACCTCCATCGCCACTATTGACGCCGCCAGTCGCACTGGCGCTTCCGTTAAAAAGCGTATAATCGTCCGCCCAGACGATGACCTTGCCACCGTTACCCGACTCGATCGCATCCGCTCGAATCACCGCATCTGATCCGACCTGCGTCTGCTGTGCCGTTTGAGTATCGCCCTGACCCTGGTAATCGCCACCAATCAGGATTTCACCACCCCCGGTGGCGCCTGACGCATCGACACTGGCGGCACCAAACAGGCCGACCCGATCACCGAGCAATTCGATCGCGCCGCCGGACTGAGATTCGCCCCGGGCGCTCGCGCTACCGGCGAAATACAGGTCACCCTGCTGACTTTGAACCGTGATTTTGCCACCACTGCCACCATCGGCGATCAGCGTAGCCGAATCAGTCACATGGATATCGTTGGTCGCAACCAGCGCAATACTGCCATCGGCGTTTTGCACCAGGCCGGTGGCGCTGATCGAACCACTGTGGGTGAGCGTACCGGCAAACAGGCTTGCGGCGCCCTTGTGGGCGATGATACTGCCGAGGTTGGTAACCGAGTTATCGGGTGATTGCACATCGAACCTGATCGCGGAATTATCCAGGCTGGTGAGCGTAATCGACTCCCCGGCAGCGAGAATAATATTGCCCTGATCAACTTCGATAACACCGCCATTTTCGATATTCGGCGCGATCAAAACCACATTACCACCCTCACCCGCGTGGATGTATCCCAGGTTTTCGATAGCGCCATTACCGCCGCCGTTAAAACTTAAATTACCGTTTAAAAAATCCTCGTCGGTGATATTGAGAGTCGAGCCAAAAAACCCGGCGGTGTTGATCTGCGCGCCTTCGCCGATTAACAATCCATGCTGGTTGATCAGGAAAACCTGCCCGTTGGAGTTCAAATTTCCCAGAATCTGCGATGGGTTATTACTCACAACCCGGTTCAGCACTACGCTCGAACTACCGGGCTGAATGAAGTTAGTGGTTTGTCCTGCCCCGATATCGAAACTCTGCCAGTTGATGATCGTGTTATTCGTATTGGTGACATTGAGTATATTGACGCCGGATTGAGAAAACGTCGCGCTGCCGTGTACCACTTCAGCACCACTCGGATTGGCCCCGGCCAAGGGCGTAATCAGCGCCAGTCCGAGAGTGGTTAGTAAGTGAGGTTTAGGCATCGGACCTCCTTTGACTATCTGATTCACTAGGGTTAAAAGTCATCATCGGATGGTACACTCGAGTTCTTGCTTATCGGCGCCCTGCTGCCCGAAAAAATCGATCATTTTTTCCATTCTCTCGGTGATCAATCTCGGGTTTGGCACTCTGTCGAATTTCTGGAATGGTGGAACGAATTTGAGTCGCTCTACACGACCAGAAGTTCCGACAACACCTGCCTCGCCGGCACCCAGAAAAATTCTCGACCCATCTATACCCCGGACAGTCACGTCGCCCTCGCGTACGTTGATGTACAAACCGGGCTCTATAATCGATTTTTCCACACCACCAAACAAATCAATGTTGATCTTAACCCTGTCGGGCCGGGGAGCACCGCCCATATTTCGAATATTTAACGGGATATCGGGAATCGACTGGGGCCTGGAAAAACTATTTCTGAGATACGCGGCGCTGCCGCTTTGCAAAACGTGCCTGGCGTTTCCCAACTGGAACTCGATCGCACCCTTCCAGACCTTAACGTACATACCATTGCCATCACCCAGCGCGTAAACCGGTTTGAGAAAATAATTCAGTAATTTCGATACAGTCGTTTTTCTGATGACATCCAGGCTGGCATTGTTACTGACACACTCGCCCTCGCAAATGAGGTCGAAACCAGTCCCACGTATTCCTATCGTCGCGGTTGGCGTCGCGATTCTAACCGCCTTTTGATTGAGTCGAGCGATTGCACCCGTGACGAACCGGAATCCACCCTTTAAAAAACGCAAAAATGAATTATTTTCATCGGGCAGGTCTGGCTTGAATTCGTGCTCCTCGATCCTGAACACGCTGTTCGGTGACAGGGTGACGCGGCTTTTGTCGTTAAACGCAACGACAATATAGGAATTGATGCCTGTCTGAATCTGATCTCTTTCGTAAAGCGCGGCACCCAGCGTCAGTATACGGGTGGTTCGATCCTGATCGGTCGCGCTGGCCCGGCCATTTAATATCGCTATGCGGCCGACCACTCTCGATTCGTTTTCGGCCTGTTTTCCGGTCGCGCGGTTTTCTTCGTCGCATTCCTTCGCCTCGCAAAGACGCAGGTCAAATTCGGTACCGCGAATACCGATGGTTGCAACCGAAGTACCTATGTTAAATGCATTCGGGTTACGCTTACTGATCAAACCGGTGAGCGCTCGAAACCCACCCCTTAACAGGCGCAGAAAAACATTTTCCTCACCCTGTCGTGTATTGACATCTTCGATTTTAAATGTCGTACTGGGGCGCAAGGTCATTTTCGTGCCATCGTCGAGCTTGATCACGGCCAGCCCCCGGCGGCCGGTAGTTAAAACTTCGTTATTGTGTACCGGGCTTCCCTTGCCGATGATCCTGACGAAATCGCCTTCTACCTGGCCGGTCAGTAAACCGCGCGAGTAGCTTACTACGCCTACTTCAACGGCGCCGAAGCCATTGAAACTCATTAAAACCATGAGCATCGCTATTACTAATCTCACAGGTATATTCCTCAAAATCGATAGACCAGTTCAAGATGGAGCTTATCGTCCCCATCCCGATTGATGCTGGTATCGGGCCCACCGCCATCGATGATTTGCCCGTAATCCAGACTCAGATTAAGATTCTGCTTCCACGACCATCGCATCCCCAGGCCCGCCGAGGATAAATCGGTGGTACCGCCGTCGTTGAATTCGAGGCTGGCGATATCATAAAAAACCAGAAAACGCAGTTGATAAGCTGTTACCGGTGGCATCCAGAGCTCGACGCTGGCCTGTTGGCCCGCGTCCCCGGTAATCGATCGCTCCTCGAAACCACGCAAGGTGGTAAGGCCGCCGACGCCAAATTGTTCTCCGCTGATGAGCAAATCATCGCTCGCCTGGCCCGATAGGCCCAGATGAAGCAGCCAGTCATTTCCAATCAGTTGATCGTAGGATAAATTGAACCGGGTCACCGACCACTCATTTTCCGCACCGATGCGTGCAGTTTGGTAATCGACCTGTTCCGAGTAATTTCCACTCGGCACATTAACCGCGATCCTGATACCTCCGGACAGACTCGAACTACGTCCCTGACGCTCGAATGCGTAGCCAAGTTCCAACGGTGTACTGAGCACCTTGGTAACAGTCGAAGGCCCGCCGACATTGAATTCGTTCTCGAAAAGCCTGTATTGCAGGCCCAATGACCAGTGGTGACTAATATTGCTGTCCGAGAGCAGGGTTTTATTGTAAATCACCCCAAATATCGAGCCCGTACCACTAACCTGTATAAGGCTGCCGATAGTACCGGAATTGACTTCTGAATCCGACAACAGGATATCGATGCTTGCGCCCTGTGAATACAGCGGAATTCGGTAGTTCAGACCATATTGCAAGGTCGCATCGGGGTTTTCCGGCGAGGTTGTCAGGGTCGCGGTCATCGCGTGGTCGCGGTTGAACAGATTGCCGTGCTGGTAGCCAAAGGTGGTTCGGTACTCGTCCACTTGCCGGGTACCCGAATTATCGAGCGTAATGAACACTATTTGAGGATTCTTATCCTGCACAGTGAGTGAGGCATCTATCGTGTCCGATTCTTCACCTTCTCTGAATTGCAGCTCCATCTGCTTCGCCGCGTGCGTATTGGCGAGCTTCAGGGATCGTGATAGTTTTTTTGTGTTCGGCGTTTTACCCACCCTGAGTTCGGGGAGCGAATTGAGAATATTGCTTTCGTCAAAAAATTGATTGCCTTTAATTTCGATGTTTCCAATCGCGAAACTGGAAACTTTCATCTGCACGGTACCGGTGGTTAACTGCTGGGGTGGTAAAGATACCCGGTGAAAACTATATCCAGCCTTGATGACTGCCTGCTCCAGTGCATCGGCTGCGGCTGACAAGCCTTCCAGCCCATAATGTTCTCCCACGAACGGCGCCAGAACACGGTAGGCCGATTTTCCTATTGGATTGTCGCCGATGACCTCAAATTGTTCGACGCTGAAGCGAATTTGCTCCGAAGTATCCTGCGCACGCGCGGGCGACTGTCCAAGACACGACACCGCCAAAATAAATAGCAGGTAAGATTTCTTATGCACTTTAGCCCAAATGAAGCCACTAATATTATTGAGAATAGGTCAACAAAGTGAAACAATCTATGGAATTATCACGGTTCGGTACACCGGATCACAAAATTAGCCCGAGAATTCCAGCATAAGGCGCCCAATCAGGCCATATTTCGAATCGCCTGTTTCATCAACAGGCGTTTGCTCCAGGGGTTGGCCTGCACCCGATGCATACCGAAATCTCGCAATCGGCTGACGATAAAATTGTCGCTACCGTATAGCCACTTGAGACCGGTAAATAAATGGGTGGCAATCACCGTTTCACTTTTACGCTGGCGCTCAAACTGGCGTAGTTTCCGATGATCCCAGGGATTTTCCAGAGCACCAATCAGTTTCGTCAGCACATCGACATCGCTAAACCCGAGGTTTGCCCCCTGACCCGCAAGCGGGTGTACACCGTGCGCTGCATCCCCGATCAGCAGGACTCTATTTTCCAGCCATCGTTGGCAGGCATGCCAACTTAAAGGAAAACTGAGGCGCTCGCCAATCGATTTTATCGCGCCCAGTCTGTGCTCGATTGCATCGCCCACCGCAGCGCAAAAGGAGTCGTCATCCATTTCCAGGAGTTGCTGCGCCAGTTCGGTATCGCAGGACCACACGATCGAACTTTCGCCATTTGCCAGCGGTAAGAAAGCCAGCGGACCGCTGCTAAGAAACCTTTGCCAGGCGGTATGCCGATGAGGGAGCTCGGTCACCAGGCTCGCGACTATGGCTATCTGGTCGTAACTTCCACCCCACCGATCAATCCCCGCCAGAGTTCGTGTATTCGAGTTGCGGCCATCGGCGCCAAGCAACAGCTCTGACTCTAAATCGACACCGCTTTTCAGGCTAAGCCTGAGGTTCCGATCCGAATTCTCCTGCAGGATTTCTATCGCATCAGGGGTAAACCATTCGATGTTCGCCTGCTTTTCACAGGCTACCAGCAAGGTTTGCAAGATCTGCCTGTTTTCGACGATTGCACCCAAACTGTCTTTGCCCAGCTCGACACAGTCGAACGCTATGTTTGCATCTCCATTTTCATGCCAGATGACCATTTGATGGTAGTGTCCCACACGGCTCTGATCGAGTGCCGACCATACACCCAGATGGGAAAGGATTTGCTGCGATGCCGGGCTAATCGCAGATACTCGTAAGTCATAGCTCGAATCGGCCGGGTAAGGTTCACCGTGGATAGGGCCGGGTTCGATCAAGGCAACACGAAACCCGCAGCGTGCGAGCGAAAGTGCAGCACAGGCACCGACCATTCCGGCGCCGGCGACAATCACATCGAATCGCTCGGTCATGGCATCTGGCCTCGCAACATCGAATTCCCGCCAAACGAAAACCCCATGCCCGACAGGGCGACTTCTGCCTTGAGCGCTGGAACTATATCAAGCAGGCCCAGCGCGGCAGCGCGTATAGGGCCCAGCAGAGGAAATTCGTTTGAAAATAAACTGACCAGGCCGTCTCCGAGCCGGACTACTTTAGCCTGTTCAGCTTTTCTCGATATTTCATACTGGGACAGGGCTTTTGCAATGGAAGGCTCGTCAAGGTTTCGAATCGACTGGTTCAGGAACAATTCACACAGGCTTGCCACATCGCGTAAGGCCAGATTGAAGCCCTGTCCCGCTACCGGATGCAGTGCATTGGCTGCATTGCCAATCAACACACAACGATACTTTGCCAGCGCCAGTGCTTCGGTTCGATGTAACGGGAAACTGTAGCGCTGCCCGATCTGTTCGATGTACCCCAGCCGATAGCCGAAGCCCTGTTGAAGCGCCTCGGCAAACTGCTGATCGTCGAGTCGCATCAAATGATCGGTATTTTCTGGATCGTGAGTCCAAACGCAGGCGTATCGGTCACGACCCAGCGGCAGCATTGCCAGCGGTCCCTCCGGGGTAAATCTCTCGTAGGCCGTGCCTCCTACAGGTTTTGATACCAGAACATTGGTAATTACCGCGGATTGGCCATAGTCAGTGATACGATGCTCGATACCGAGGCTGGCTCTGCCTTTTGACGATGCGCCGTCGGCTACCACTACCAGGCTCGCGCTTATCCGTTTCTTTTTGTTTCGACACCGATAGTCCAGTTTTACGGTCTTACCATACTCGGCGTTTTCGAATTCTGCCTCGGTATCGAGTGTAATTAGTTTCGAGTGCTTGACCTGATCAAGCAACAGGGAGCCCAGAATACTGCTTTCAATCACATAGCCGAGCGCCTCGAGTTCATAGTCCGCCGCGTGTAAGCGAGCTACACCCCAACGGCCCTGGCTGGAAATATGGATCGTCCTGATCGGTGACGCCTGTTTCCGGATCTTACTCCACAGGCCCAACGCCCTGAATATCTGGACGCTCGAACAGGACAATGCGATCGACCGTGAATTCAGGCCGGTCGCTTTCTGCTGCGCCAGGGCCGAAGACTCGATCACGTGAACCTGCCGATCCGGATGCTGGAGCGAAAGTGCGGCGCAAAGCCCTACCAGACCGCCACCGACTATGGCTATTTCCGGATTATTTTTCATCGATATCAGTCATCCCGCCATCAGGGCTTCGATATCGTCTGGCTTTTTCACCAGGGCTTCGGTCAGTACTTCACAACCGGTGTTAGTCACCAGCACATCGTCTTCGATACGAATGCCGATATCCCACCACTTTCGGTGCACACCTTTACTGTGCGCCGGGATATAAATTCCCGGCTCGATCGTCAGCACCATGCCGGACTCAAGCAGACGCCACTGATCACCGACCTTATAATCGCCGACATCGTGGACGTCCAGGCCCAGCCAGTGGCCAGTCCGATGCATATAAAACTTTCGATAGGCCTGTTCCTTAATCAGCCTCGTCGGGTTGCCTTTGAGCAGTTTGATTTCAGTGAGACCCCTGGTTATCACTCTTACCGCCGCATTGTGCGGGTCATTCCAGTGATTACCCGGCCTGACCTTTTTTATCGCTGCCACCTGGGCCGCCAGTACGATATGATAAATATCGCGTTGTGCAGGACTGTATTTTCCATTGACCGGGAAGGTACGGGTAATATCCGATGCGTATCCCTGTACTTCACACCCCGAGTCGATCAGCAACAGGTCACCGTCGTTGAGTACTTCATTATTTTCCGTGTAATGCAAAATACAACCATTTGCACCCCCGCCAACAATCGCGGGGTAGGCATGCTGAGCACCGCATTGACGAAATTCATGGTCAAATTCGGCCGCTATCTGGAATTCGTAATGGCCAGGGCGACACAGTTTCATCGCACGCTCATGGGCGCTGACGCTAATTGTCGCGGCCTTGCGCATCAACTTCAATTCCTCGCGGCTTTTGAACAAACGCATATCGTGCAAAATATAATCCAGCGAGACGAATTCGGATGGGACATGAAGACCGGCCCTGGACTGCGCCTTGATATGGTTAACCCAGCCAATCAGCTGTTGGTCAAATTCAGGGTAACGACCCATGATATTGAATATCGCATCGGTGCCTTCCAGCAAGCCTGGCAGTATGTCGTCCATGTCTTCGATGGGAAACGAATCGTCGGCATCATAGTCCTCGACTGCCCCTTCCTGTCCTGCGCGTCGACCGTGCCAGGTTTCCTGTTCCGGATCTTTTTCACGGCAAAACAGAATATACTCGCCATGCTTGCGCCCCGGTATCAACACCATGACCGCATCGGGCTCGCTAAAGCCGGTCAGGTATAGAAAGTCGCTGTCCTGACGAAATGGAAAATCAACATCGCGATTGCGGGTCACCTGTGATGCGGACGCAAGAATCGCAATCGTACCCTTGCCCATCATTTTCATGAGCTGGGAACGGCGACGCTTAAATTCGGTTTTCTTCATTATCTAGCTCTTCCTTAACTGACACTTATTGTATCGGCGGTGCAGGCATTACCGGGTTCAGGGTTTCGTTCAACATCAGCACCGACATTCGAACGTGCTCGACGATCTCGGCAAATTGCTGCTCGGCTTCCTCACTCGCCACTTCTTTGGCGTCGAGCTTACTAATTTCAAGCAGGTCTGACAAACATTCTCGCGACTGCTCATCCGTTTGGCCGGGTAAAAATACACCTCGGTATCGGTTGACTAGTGCCACTTGAAGCCTGATCATTACATTATGGATTCCAGCAAACCGGTTTACACCGAAGACGACCTCAGGCAGCTAGAACAGCGTATCGACGATTTGATCGATACTGTCGGCCTGCTAAAAAACGAAAATACCAACTTGCGTCAGCAACAGGATCGACTGGTAACCGAACGTTCTCAACTGATCGAAAAGACCGAAAAGGCCAGAAGCCGCGTTGAAGCGATGATTTCGCGCTTAAAGTCACTCGAGTTGGACTCATGAGCGACGCGCAACCCATCAGTGTATCGATACTGGATAAAGACTATAAAATCGCCTGCCCGGCTGGCGAACAACCCGCCCTGTTAGCTTCGGCCAAATATCTCGACTCCAGGATGCGTGAAGTACGCGATAGCGGGAACATAATAGGTTCGGAAAGGGTTGCGGTCATTACCGCGCTCAATATCACCAACGATTTACTTAGTTCCAGCCAGATCGACAAGGACATCAGCCAGGATTTGTCGCCTCGCCTGAAAAATCTCGAATCAAAAATCAGTCAGGTTCTCGCAAACGCCCGCCAATTAGAAATTTGAATTTTACTTTTCGCAGATTGCACGTATAGTCTATATATACCAACTACGGTGTTCGTTAGCGACCATCATAATCCTTGAGCCTATTTATCAATCTCGGGGACTTTCGTGTAACACTGGTGTGCACGCCTGATTCGTCAGGAAGCCTGATGGGTTGCCAATAACCCCACCTGAACTTTTGGTTCAAGGTTGATATACTTGCGACGGCACCGTGGTTGGTATCCTGCTAAGCATTTCTCGACTTTTATCCGGTGCTTATCCCAGTTATCTGAGAGACTACATTAAGTAGTGTAATCCCTATTTCAGAAATAACTCGTAGGCCGCATTTTTAGTTTCATCCCAGTAGGAAATATTCAGGCTGCTGAGGAATGATTTGAATTCTTTATAGCCGGCCTTGTCGACCTGAAACCCCATCAGTATTCGGCCGAAATTGGATCCGTGGTTGCGATAGTGAAACAGGCTGATGTTCCAGCGTTTGCCCACCTTCATTAAAAAATTTAATAGGGCGCCCGGTTTTTCGGGGAACTGGAAGCGATACAATAATTCATTATTGACGCTCCCCCCGGGATGACCGCCGACCATATACCGGGTATGTAATTTAGCTACTTCGTTATCGGTCATATCGACCACTTTATACCCTTTTTCCCTGAGTAGATCGATAAACTGATTTTTCTCGCTGATGCCATGCGTGAGCTGTATCCCGGCAAACACGCAGGCAGTAGTATCGTCTGCATAACGGTAGTTAAATTCGGTGATCTGGCGCTTGCCAATAATCTGGCAAAACTGTTTAAAACTACCCGGACGCTCAGGAATCTGAACCGCGATCAATGCTTCCCGCTCTTCACCGAGTTCCGAACGCTCCGACACATGCCTTAAACGGTCAAAGTTCATGTTGGCGCCACTGTTGATCGCTATCAAAGTTTGATGCTTCAAATCCTTTTGTTCGACATATTTTTTCAGTCCTGCAAGTGAAAGTGCGCCTGCCGGTTCGCAAATCGAACGGGTATCTTCGAAGATATCCTTGATAGCTGCGCATATCTGGTCAGTGCTGACCGTAATCACATCATCGACCAGATCTTTGAGCATCGAAAAGGTATGCTTTCCTATTTGTTTTACCGCGACACCGTCGGCAAAAATACCCACATCTTTCAGCGTGACTCTGCGCCCGGCCTGCATCGCCTCATACAGACAGGCGGAATCTTCCGGCTCCACGGCTATTATTTTTACCTCGGGTTTTACCGCCTTGATAAATCCGGCGATACCGGCCGCCAGACCCCCACCGCCAACCGGTATGAATATCGCGTCGATGTTATCCGGATGCTGGCGAATAATTTCAAGCGCTATAGTCCCCTGCCCGGCCATTACGTCGAAATCATCGAACGGATGAATAAAGGCCAGGTTTTCCTTTTTTGCGAGGTCCAGTGCATAGGCCATCGCCTCGTCGAAATTTTCACCCTGCAATACAGCCCTGGCGCCGTAGGATTTAACCGCGGAAACCTTGATATTCGGGGTCGTGATCGGCATCACGATAATCGACTTCATTTTCAGCTTGGTGGCTGCCAGCGCCACTCCCTGCGCATGGTTACCGGCTGAAGCCGTGATCACGCCACACAAGCCAGGATTAGCGCGGTGCATTTGATAAATCTTGTTAAACGCACCCCTTAGTTTGAACGAAAAAATCGGCTGTAAATCCTCCCGCTTAAGCCATACCTGATTAGCAAACCGTTTGGAAATCCGATCGAGGTAATCTAGGGGTGTTTCCTTCGCGATGTCATAAACCCGCGCGGTTAATACTTTCTCTAAAAATTTCTCGTTTTTCATAAGCCGAGTCGATTTAATATGGATAGTGAATCGAGGAGATCCCCAAAAGTAATGATGGCCTTCCCGAAGGTGGACATTATCATAATCGCCCGGACTCGAAGCAACAACCTTGTATATCTGTTTGCATAATTACCGGTCGAATAAATTCGACCCTACAGGCATTATTTACTCACGCGATTTGGGGAAGAGCCTGTTTAGATAATTGCGACAAGACATTTGACCGCGCAGTCGCTAAGATGCCGTTCAAATAATTAATCGCCTTAGTTCATGTTACCCGATGAGAAAAAGAAGCTGGCAGCGCAAGCTGCCCTGGAATATGTCACTCCGGGATCAATTGTAGGCGTGGGCACCGGCTCGACGGTTAACTTCTTTATCGACCTGCTGGCAGAGCAGATGTCTGGAGAAATCGAGGCGACTGTATCCAGTTCTGAAGCCTCGACCGAGCGTTTGCAAAAACACGGTTTTCGCGTCGAAGATTTGAACACGGTCGGCCATCTGTCCATCTATGTGGACGGTGCCGACGAATCGAATTCAAGGCTGCATTTGATCAAGGGCGGTGGTGGCGCTTTAACACGAGAAAAAATTATCGCCGCGGCAAGCGATCAATTTGTCTGTATCGCCGACGACAGTAAACTCGTCGACACGCTCGGCGCCTTCCCATTACCTGTAGAAGTAATTCCGATGGCGAGAGTGATGATCTCCGAGCAACTCCTGAAGATAGGGGGTTCGCCGCAGTGGCGTAAGGATTTTATCACCGATAATGGAAATCATATTCTCGATGTACACGATCTTAGTATCGACGACCCGGTCGCACTGGAAACACAAATCAACCAGATGGTCGGTGTAGTCACAGTGGGTCTATTCGCGCAACGTCCCGCGGACGTCCTGATTCTCGGTGGTGATCGGGGTATTCGTACGATTTCAGCCTGAAGCCTGATTATCGCGCACTGATTGTTTCTAGTTCGATCAATCGAACACACACAGGAATAAAAAAGGGACTGGAGTCGCCCCCAGTCCCTTTAGATAAAAAGTTATATGTATTTTAACGCTTGGAGAACTGAACACCGCGTCTTGCCTTACGCAGACCCACTTTCTTGCGTTCAACGGTCCTGGCATCGCGGGTGACAAATCCTTCCTTGCGCAGTGATTCACGATAAGTTTCATCGTATAGCAACAGAGCACGGGTAATGCCCAGTCTGATAGCGCCAGCCTGACCGCTTGGACCGCCACCCTTAACTTTCACCATGATGTCGAACTTGTCCATCATGCCTACTGTTTGCAGCGGTTGGCGCACCACCATGCGCGCGGTTTCGCGACCGAAGTACTCATCGATGCTTCGGTTATTAACCGTGATTGCGCCACCTCCAGACCTTAGATAAACCCTGGCAGAGGAACTCTTGCGCCGACCGGTACCGTAGTATTGTTCTACTGACATGATTAATTCTCTTAAATTTCGAGGGGCTGAGGCTGTTGTGCGCTGTGGCTGTGAGATTCGCCCGCGTAAACTTTGAGTTTCTTGAACATCGCCCTGCCCAGTGCATTTTTGGGTAACATGCCCTTGACCGAGTGCTGGATGATTCTCTCAGGATGACTGTTACGCAACTTCGCCAGGTTGGTCGACTTCAGGTTACCGATATATCCGGTATGGTGATGATACATCTTGTCGGTTTCCTTGTTTCCGGTAACGCGTACCTTTTCTGCGTTGATGACCACGATATAGTCGCCAGTATCGACGTGCGGCGTGTATTCGGGTTTATGCTTGCCGCGCAGGCGGCGGGCGATTTCGCTCGACAGACGCCCGAGCACCTTGTCGGTGGCATCGACCACAAACCACTCACGTTTGACGGTTTCGGGATTAGCGCTAAAGGTTTTCATACTCAATTCCGCAAAGCTGCTTCGAAGGCTTTGACTTCTCTCACAAAGGGCGCGAATACTAGCCGATAATGCCAGCTGTGACAAGCCATATCACCCTACTCCAGATGATATTTTCCTTTATATCTCAGGCCTCGGATAGCTGCCTAAAAAAATCGAAATTACAGATATACAGGGAACCTTGAACAAAAAAATGGAGCGGTACCAAGTACCGCTCCAAATCCACCCAATAGATGATGGAGGAGGAATGCTGATCGACAGGGGATGTCATATTCAGCATATAATAATTATCTAATATTCTGTTATACTTGTCAATGCTTGTGTATGAAATCTGGAATGGGTCACCGTGAAGCGGCTCCCGCCTTGACAGCCATTGTCACGCCGCCTACTGTTCAGGCAGGGAGGAAAAACCAGTTGCTAAGGAAACTTAACCCGATCGACAGACTAATCAGCGAGCTACAGCATGGCCTGCAAACTTGCCATGTGCGCCCAGCCGCCCAGGCGCGCCCTTACCCGGCGAGTAAAGTCGAACAGGCTGAGCTGACCGATGCCGAGCAATCGCATGTGGCCGGATTAATGCGCGTTAATAACGCGGGCGAGGTGGCAGCGCAGGGGCTCTATCGAGGTCAGGCGCTTACCGCGCGTGGGCAAGCCATGAGTACTGCAATGCAAACTGCTGCCGACGAGGAAAACGAACACCTGAGCTGGTGCCAACAAAGATTATCTGAACTCAATCACTCCCGCAGCAAGTTCGATGGAGTCTGGTACTGGGGATCTTTTACCCTGGGTGCCCTCGCCGGTGCCGCGGGTGATAAATGGAGCCTGGGATTTGTCAAGGAGACCGAACAGCAGGTGTACCAACACCTCGAAGGCCATCTAAAACAGTTGCCCGAAGCTGATCATCGCAGTCGTGTAATCCTCGAAACCATGAAAAAAGATGAAATGCAGCACGCCATCAATGCACACGAAGCGGGGGCGGCTGAGCTGCCGCTGGCCATCCGGACTGCAATGGCACTAGTCAGCAAGGTGATGACCTTTACTGCCTATCGAGTTTAGACAACATCCACAATCTCGAAATCGTACGTGATTTTTGCCGTCTTGTTGAGCATTGCAGAGGCGGAGCAATATTTTTCTGCAGACAAATTCACCGCTTTTTCGACTTTGGCCGGATCCAGGCTATTACCGGTGATAATAAAGTGCGCGTGAATGCGGGTAAATACCCTGGGTATTTCCTCAGCACGATCCGAATCGATTTCGACTTCGCAACCGACGATCGCCTGGCGCGATTTCTTCAAAATACTCACCACGTCGAACGCAGTACAGCCGCCGAGTCCGAGTAACAGCATTTCCATCGGGCGCACACCCCTATTGCGTCCACCGTGTTCTGGCGCACCATCCATCACCACCGCATGACCACTACCTGATTCGCCGACAAATGTCATGTGATCGAGCCACTTAACCCTGCATTTCATAAGCATTAACCTGATTATGTTGTCACGCGTAAATGTGATATGTTAGTCCGATTAAAAAGAACTCTGCCAGGATGCAACGATGGAAGTCGAGCCTGTCACTCAATTTGTACCACGCGAAAACCCCGCACTTGATAGTTTTCTTCATCATTGCCACACGAAGAAATATGTTGCGCGCAGCACCATCATCCATGCCGGGGACGAGTCCGACACACTGTACTATATCATCGACGGTTCGGTCAGCGTAGTCATCGAGGACGAGGACTGTAACGAAATTGTGCTCGCTTACCTGAACCCGGGTGATTTCTTCGGCGAGATGGGATTATTCGAGGAACACCTCAAGCGCAGCGCCTGGGTGATTGCACGAACGATCTGCGAGGTCGCCGAAATTCACTATAACCAGTTCATGGTATTAGCCCGGGAAACACCGGAAATATTGTTTCAATTGTCATCCCAGCTCGCCAGTCGACTGCGCAAAACCAGTCGCAAGGTGAGCAACCTGGCATTCATGGATGTAACCGGCCGAGTCGCTCGAACCCTGTTGGAGCTGGCGCGCGAACCGGATGCCATTACCCATCCGGATGGGATGCAAATCAAAATCACACGGCAGGAAATCGCCAAAATTGTCGGGTGCTCACGCGAAATGGCGGGGCGGGTGATGAAAACCCTGGAAGAAGATGGTTTGATTAGCGCACACGGAAAAACAGTGGTCGTGTTTGGAACCCGATAATCTAGCTAACCGCATCACGAAAAAAACAACGCTTTCAAGGCTTCGCCGGGCTTCTCGGCGCGCATAAATGCCTCGCCGACGAGAAATGCATTCACGCCATGAGCGCGCATCAACTTCACGTCTTTCCGGGTATGTATCCCGCTTTCGGTAACCACGAGACAGGAATCGGGCAACTGATCGAGCAAATCGAGGGTGGTCGACAGGCGGGTCTCGAAAGTTCTTAAATCGCGGTTGTTAATGCCTATTACTTCGAGTTTCAGGCGCAATGCCCGGTCCAGTTCCTGCCGGTCGTGTACTTCCACCAGGACGTCCATGCCAAGCTCGATTGACAGATTATAGAGTTCTGCCAGTGGCCCGTCGTCGAGCGCGGCGACAATCAACAGGATGCAATCGGCTCCCAGCGCTCTTGCCTCGTACACCTGATAGGGGTCGATAATAAAATCCTTGCGAATCACCGGCAGCAGGCAGGCTTTACGCGCAGCGATCAGGTAATCGTCATGCCCCTGAAAGAAATCTTCGTCGGTCAACACCGAAAGGCATGCGGCTCCTGCGGCGGCGTAAGACTCGGCTATCGTAGCCGGATCAAAATCCTCGCGTATCACGCCCTGACTGGGTGAGGCTTTTTTGATTTCGGCAATTACCGCCGCTTCACCTATGGATTGCCTGTCCCGCAGAGATTGGATAAAACCACGTGGCGCCGGCATGGCACGCGCGCGCTGCTGGATTTGCTCGCTCGATATCGACTGCAGGCGCGATTTAATCTCTTCGTGTTTGCGTCGCAGTATTTGTGTCAGGATATCCGGCCTGCGCTCACTCATTGCGAATTCGATTTCGCTACCAGCTTAACCAGTACCTCGGAGGCTTTACCATCGGCGATGGCCGACTGCGCCTTTTCGACCCCAGCCGACAGGGTCTCGGTCAGGCCCGATACATAAATCGCCGCACCGGCATTTAAACAGACGATATCCAGCGCTGGGCCGGGCGTATTGCCGAGCACCGACCGGATCATCGCCAGGCTTTGCTCCACGCTGTCTACCTTCAGCTCGCTCAAGTCGGCCATTTCCATGCCAAAATCGGTCGGTGACAGCTTGTAACTGGTCACCTCGCCGTCTTTTAGTTCGGCAACCCGAGTTTTTGCAGAAATACTGATTTCGTCCATCCCATCCTCCCCATGAACCACCATCACGTGCCGACTACCGAGTTGCTTGAGTACCTGCGCCAGGGGCTCGATCAGTTCACCGTCAAAAACGCCGATTACCTGATTCGGCGCCCCTGCCGGATTAGTCAGGGGCCCCAGTATATTAAATATGGTTCTCACCGCCATTTCCCTGCGCGGACCAATCGCGTGGCGCATGGCGCTATGGTGCTTTTGCGCGAACATAAATCCGACCCCGACCTGCTCAATACAGGCACCGACCTGTTCGGGCGTAATTTCCAGATTAACCCCTGCGGCTTCGAGGACATCTGCACTGCCTGACTTACTCGAAACCGATCGATTCCCGTGCTTGGCCACCTGCGCACCGGCCGCAGCCGCGACTATCGCACTCGCGGTGGAAATATTGAAACTGCCCGAAGCATCGCCACCGGTACCGCAGGTATCTACCAGGTGCTTTGCATCCACCTTAACCCGGGTCGACAATTCGCGCATGACCGTGGCTGCCGCGGTTATCTCATCGATACTTTCGCCCTTCATCCGCAAACCAACCAGAAAACCGCCGATTTGTGCCGGCGTAAATTCGCCGGTCATGATTTGCTGCATCACCGCGCTCATGTCTTCGGCACTCAGGTCTTGCCCGGCTATCACCATTTTGATCGCTGCCTGTATGTCCATCAATCCTCCTGCTAACTGCTAATTACGCCCTCGAGACCTTTGCACGAGCAGGGATTTTGCTCTCTGGTAAGGCAAAAGTGCACGGAATGAGGGAGTTTATACCGGATAATCGATCGATTGAGTACATTTTTAACGCCGCCAGAGAGTAAAATAACAATCGTGCGAGGGTCTCGAGTTACATTGATAAAAAGTTTCGCAGTAGATCATGCCCATGTTCGGTCAGTATCGATTCCGGGTGGAACTGCACACCCTCTATGCTCAGCTCCCTGTGCCTGACCCCCATAATTTCATCGACTGAACCGTCCTGGTTTTCGGTCCAGGCAGTCAACTCGAGACATTCTGGCAGGCTATCCCTGTCGATTACCAGCGAATGGTAGCGCGTGGCTTCGAACGGGCTGACTAAGCCGGAAAACACCCCGACTCCGGTATGCACGACCATCGATGTCTTGCCGTGCATAATTTCTCTGGCGTGAATTATCTCACCACCATAAACCTGTCCGATGCTTTGATGGCCCAGACATACGCCGAGTATCGGTTTCGCACCGGCCAATACTTCTATCGCCGCCATCGAAACGCCAGCCTCGTTCGGCGTGCAGGGACCTGGAGAAATCATGATATGACTCGCATCGGTGTGCTGAATTTCTTCAGCGCTGATCTGGTCGTTTCTGACCACCTCCACCTCGGCGCCCAGCTCACCGAGATACTGCACCAGGTTATAGGTAAACGAATCGTAGTTATCGATCATCAGTACCTTCATAACATGGATTCCTGATCGTCGGCGCAGGGATCTCTCGCGGGCAATCCCGACTCCGCCATCGTCACTGCTCTGAAGACGGCGCGACCCTTGTTCATTGTCTCCTCCCATTCGTTTTCGGGTATCGAGTCGTACACGATTCCAGCACCCACCTGGATATAGAGTATCTCGTCCTTGATGACAGCGGTGCGTATCGCTATTGCTGTGTCCATATTACCGCTCCAGGAAATATAACCTACAGCACCGGAATAAATACCGCGTTTAACCGGCTCCAGCTCGTCGATAATTTCCATCGCCCGGATCTTCGGCGCACCGGACACGGTTCCGGCTGGAAAGGTCGCGCGCAATACATCCATCGCTGACAGGCCCGGCTTTAAATTTCCCTCAATATTAGAAACGATGTGCATCACGTGGGAATAGCGTTCGACGATCATTTTTTCCGTCAGATGCACACTGCCGATTTCACTCACCCGGCCAGCATCGTTTCGACCCAGGTCGATGAGCATCAGGTGTTCTGCCAGTTCTTTGGGATCTTCCAGCAGTTCGCGTTCGAGCCTCTGATCGTGCTTACGATCACGACCACGTGGACGAGTGCCGGCGATAGGTCGCACGGTAATTGCCCGGTCTTCCAGGCGTACCAGGATTTCGGGCGACGAGCCAACCACGAAATGATCACCCAGATTCAAATAATACATATAGGGCGAGGGATTCAGGCTGCGTAATGCGCGATACAGGTCGATCGGCCTGGCCTTGAAAGGAATCGAAAGGCGCTGCGACAGTACGATCTGCATCGCATCTCCGTCGATTATATATTGCCTGGCTTTTTCGACAGCCTGCTCAAATCCTTGCCGGGTAAATTCAGAAGTGAAGTCATCTTCACCAACCGATTGCCGGGCTCTTTCGGGGTTCCGGTCCAGACGAGTTTCCATCAGCTTCTTTTCGAGTTCCAGCAATCGCTGTTGCCCGTTTTCCCAGGCCATACTTTTAGCCGGATCGACGTGCACAATTAAAAATATACGTGACGCCAGATTATCGAATACGACTAGTTCATCGCTCAACATCAGCAGGATGTCGGGTGTTCCATGCTTGTCGGTGTTGGGACATTCGGCCAGTTTCGGCTCGATATAACGGATCGTATCGTAACCGAAGTAACCCACCAGACCACCGTGAAACTTGGGCAGGCAATCAGCCTCGGCTACTCTAAATAAATTCAGATAATCTTCAATAAACTGGAGCGGATCGCTGGTGTCTTCCTGGCTCACCACCTGCCCGTCTACCTCCAGTACGGCTCGATTTCCAAACACTTTCAGACGTGTTTCGCAAGCCAGTCCGATAATCGAATAACGCCCCCATTTTTCGCCACCCTGCACCGATTCGAACAGATAGGTATAGGGTTCGTTGGCAAGTTTCAGGTAGGTGCTCAGCGGTGTATCAAGATCTGCAAGCACCTCGCGCACCAGTGGAATAAGATTGTAATCGCGCTTAATTTTATTGAATTGTCGAAGATTCATGGCAATGACTCAAAACGGTTAAACTAAGGTACAACGGAACTACGGTGAGGGCTCACCATCGCCAGCAATAGATGCGTACCTTGTTCAGTTTTAATGTTTGAATCATTGTTTAAATGAGGGTTTCCA
>JADFMY010000092.1 GCA_022563685.1 Pseudomonadota bacterium
CGGGTGACCAGTGCGGTAGCGTAGCCTGACTCTGACGCCTGCTGTTCAGAGGTCGCATCGGTGCTGTTTTTTATGCTAGCCGGGTGTACCAGAACTTCGGTGGAAAAGAACGGCGAAATGACCGGTTGATCCGAATGCTGTAAGTGGGGCAGGTCGATCAATTGTTCCGCTTCGCTGTAAAATTCAGGCAGGGACGACAAACCCATGCGCCTGAATTTTGCTTCGATCTCCTCGGTCCAGAATTCGAGTTTGCCGCTGGGAGTCGGGTAAGACCCGCGGGTTTCAGGATTCATCTTCGCTCGTTCGGTGATATACAGAGGATCGAGTTCTTCGCTTCCAGTCTCGCGCAGCGGTAGACGTAAGGATCGAGTGGGCAGGCGGATCAGGGCTGCGGTCGTGACCCCGGCCAGATTAGGCGTCACAGGTACTAACACTTCATCCCAAAGGGTTCGCGGGTCGTTGTATGCGGGTTTGAGCACATCGTCGAACCCAAAGCGCTTGCCCAGTTCGATCCAGAACCAGTGATCCGACTTCGCTTCGCCGGGCGGATCGATGAGGCGATCGTTCCAGATGATTCGACGGTCTTCGGCGAAGCGTGTGGTACCGCCTTTTTCTATACCGCTGGCCATCGGTAATACATAGTCGGCGTAGCGCGAGGTTTCGTTTTTAAACAATTCCATGTGCACCACCAGGTCGAGCGATTCAACAGCCTTGCGCACCCTGCGCTGGTTTGGCCATTGGCCGAGGGGGTTATTGCCGGTAATCAATGCGCGAATCGGATAAGGGTCGTCCGCGAGCATCGCCTCGAGCCAGGAGAGCGGGTTTTTGCCGATCGCCGGTTTAGTGTCCGGTTTGCGCGCCTCGGGAATCGCCGGCGCCTGCCAGCCGAGTTCTGAAGACGGGTTGAAATAGCCCCCACCCCTGCGTCCCCAGTTACCCGTAATCGCTGCGAGAAACATGTATACCCGGTTGGTTTGCATCGAGTTGGTGTGCTGATTGATGCCACGGCTGAGAAATAGCATGCAACCGTCGGCCGCGGCTATCGCTTGCGCCAGTTCTATTATCTGCCGCGCCGGCAAGTCGGTTACCGACGCAGCCCAGTCGACATCGTAAGATTTTTGCCGGATAAAATCGCGCCAGGCCTGCCACCCCTCGATCCATTGTTGGCAAAATTCAACATCGGCCAGATTTTGATCGAACAGGTAATGAATGATGCCGAGGCCGAGCGCCATATCGGTACCCGAGCGAATGGGCAACCAGCGATCGGCCCTGCTTGCGGTGACGGTCATACGCGGGTCCACGACGATCATTCTGGCCCGATTCCTGATACGCCAGTCGTTTACCAGGCCAAAATTAACCGGGCGGGTTTCGGCCTGGTTATCGCCGATATACAGGTAGAGTTCGGCCTTGCCGATATCCTCTTCGGTATAAATGTTTGCCATAAGGCCCATACCCTGGGTTATCCGCAGTGCAAGCGTCTTACTTAGATTGCAAAATGGTTCGGTCGTGGCGACGTTGGGCGTGCCCCACATGCCCGCGAACAGGGGAATCGCACCATGGATATTCAATACCCCGGTGCGCGAGCCTGCCTGGATCGCGAGCGATTCGGGGCCATATTGATCGCGCAGCTTGCCGAGTTTATCGGCTATTTCATCCATAGCCTGCTGCCAGCTTATGGTTTCGAATCGATCGCTGCCGCGTTTACCGATGCGCTTCAACGGGTGCAGCAGTCGAAAGGGATTGTTGTACATCTGCAAGGTCATTTGCGACTTTGGACAGATTCGGCCCTGGAATACCGGGTCCTCGGTATTGCCATAAATATTGACCACCTGGTTACCCCGAAGGTGGTATTTGATCGGGCAGGCGTTAAAACAAATGTTACAACCCCCGGCTACGATGCGCTCGGGGAGTTCTGCCTCGGCAGATTTTTCGGCTTTATTGTAGGAACCCCGCGCAACCTCCGGGAGCAGACTGCTACGCACAGCTTTATCGAGCATGATCGACGGCGCATCCTGAACCAGTGCGGGTGGTTTGGCCTGCCCTGTATCGCGTGGTCTTTTCAGGTATATGGTTGCAGGCTTTTGCATAAAGTGGTCGGTATCGAGCAGTTCGCGATCATCTAGCTGCGCCTGTCGCAACAGGTCATCACGCGCCCCGAAGCTAATCGCGCGCGTCGGGCAAACCTGGGCGCAGGCGGGACCCAGGTCTCGGGCGCGCCGGTCGGCGCACAAATCGCATTTCACCGCGTGATGTTTATCGGCGTTGTAGCCGATAGCACCGTAGGGGCAGGCAAGCGCGCATTCGCCGCAGCCGGTGCATCGATTTTCGTTGACCGATACCACGCCGGTCTCTGAATCTTTTTCGATCGCCTTAGGGTGAACCGGGCAGGCGCGCAGACAGGCGGGTCGTTCGCATTGCTGGCAAGTGACCGTGAGAAAATCGAGCCTGGGGTATATATCATCCGAGACATCCGATTCCTGCTGGCTGAACCACATCACCCGGGTGCGATAGGCATTCGGCCCAAGCGCATTGGTTTGCTTGCAGGCGGCCTCGCAACTTTTGCAGCCGGTGCAACGCTCGAGGTCGATCATCAGAGCGAGCTGGTTCATCGAGTACCCCAGTCGGTGAGATACCACCAGTCGATGCCGCCATCACCGGCGGCATAACCGGCGAAAAACAATACAACGATAATATGAGCCAATAATCCGGCATAAAACAACGCCGCTGCCAGGATATGAATGCGCCGCGACCAGACGAGCAAAAGGCCGGCACCCTGTCGAGCGCCAATCATAGCGGCTTCTTTATTTGCCAGTAACTGGTAGCGCAAACTGAGCACAGGGTGGATTAACCAGTGTCTGAGCGTGGGCGAAAATAGCGCTTCAGAGGCTTCGGGGTCCAGCGCGGCGAGCAATGCCACCTTGGCGCTGATCAGCTCCTCTAGCACACCCGTGTCGAGGGTTTCGGGTTTCTCAAATCCCTGGACCCTGCTACCGCTTGCAAACAGTCCGGAGAAGCGTTCCGATACCGAGGCACGTAACAGGATTCCCTGAACCAGCAGGAACATCATCAACAATAACACCACACCCGGCGGTGAGAACCAGTCACCGCCAGCGACGTGCAGCATGATTAACCAGACGCCCAGACTGGCGCAAAGAACGTGGACCACAAACCACAGGGGTGGGCTGGCGCTATAACCCGAGCGCTTTAGCAGCGAAAAAACGAATGGCGCGAGCAAGGCTATAGCGCCAATCGCAGCGGCCCATTGCGCGGCTGGCGAGCCCGGTTTCTGCTCGCCGAAGAAGTACAGGCTAAGCAGTAGAAAAACGACAGAGATTGCCAGCAGGACATAGAGCCCATGGTTGGGTAGGTCGGGTCGGGCCTGGCTGATCAAGGGTATATTGGCTGCACAGTATTATTCCCAGCTAATGCTATAGCGGTGGCGCCAATTTCTCAACCGGGTTAATAACATGTGATTCCATAGGGCCGCATGGCATCTCTTCCTGCCATCGACAACTGAAATAAATGGTGTTCTATCGATCGGACGGATTCGGAGTGTCGATAATACCAGGGGGGAAAATTTTTATGCGGTATTTTGGTGGCTCACTCCATGAGCCACTGACCCGATATAATTCAAATTATTGAGATTAATACACGAAATGGCTGTAATGAAATATTTTAAAAGTTCTCTTTATGTTCTCGTTGGTCTGTGGGATAATTTACCGCGATTACAACCAATAACCCTCGAATACAGGTAAATCTTATGGATGAAAACAAGAAAAAAGCACTCGCCGCAGCGCTTGGGCAAATCGAAAAACGGTTTGGCAAGGGATCGGTCATGCGCATGGGGGACTCCGGCATGGATACAACGATGGAGGTGATATCGACCGGGTCGCTATCGCTTGATATTGCATTGGGTGTCGGCGGCTTACCGCGTGGCAGAGTGGTCGAGATTTACGGGCAGGAATCGTCGGGTAAAACCACGCTGGCGCTGCAAGTGGTTGCTGAATGCCAGAAAGCAGGTGGTACGGCAGCATTCATCGACGCAGAGCATGCACTCGACCCGCCCTATGCCGGCAAGCTCGGCGTAGATATCGACGAACTGCTCGTGTCGCAACCCGATACCGGCGAGCAGGCGCTGGAAATTACCGACATGCTGGTGCGCTCTGGCGCGGTTAGCGTGGTGGTAATCGACTCGGTTGCGGCGCTAACGCCGAAGGCTGAAATCGAGGGTGACATGGGTGATTCGCACATGGGATTGCAGGCGCGCTTAATGTCGCAGGCGCTACGCAAGTTGACGGCCAATATCAAGCGTTCCAACACCATGGTGATATTTATCAACCAGATGCGCATGAAAATAGGCGTCATGTTTGGTAATCCGGAAATTACGACGGGCGGTAATGCGCTCAAGTTCTATGCCTCGGTGCGTCTCGATATACGCCGTATCGGTGCGATCAAGCGCGGGGATGAAATTATCGGTAACGAGACCCGCGTCAAGGTAGTGAAAAACAAGGTAGCCACCCCATTCAAGCAATGCGAATTTGAAATACTCTTTGGGGAAGGCACGTCACGCGAGGGTGAATTGATCGAGCTCGGTGTCAAGCTGGGTTTGATCGACAAAGCCGGCGCCTGGTATAGCTATAACGACGAACGCATTGGACAGGGCAAGGACAATGTACGGACATTTTTGAAAGAACACCGGGAAATAGCCGCGGAAATCGATCAACGCATTCGCGCCGAACTATTGCCGAAGCCGGCCGACACGGTTGACAGCGCCGCAGTGAAAATCGACCCACCAGTAGAACCAGAGACGGTAGAATCCTAACCCAATCTCCGTCACTACACTGTGCGCTGGCTCGAAGCCTCTGACCGGACCATTCCAGTCAGAGGCTTTGTTTTATCTGTAGTGGACAAGAGTTAAAGGAGACTGGCGCCGATGCAGAAAGTTGGTACAGGTTTAAGCATTCGCAATGTAGCGATGAACCTGCTCGCGCGCCGAGAGCATTCGGCCTACGAATTAAAACAAAAATTGAAACTACGCGATTTCGATGTTGCCGGAATCGATGCTGCGCTGGAATTATTGCAGCAAGACCGGCTGCAAAGCGATAGTCGATTTACTGAAAATTATGTTCATCATCGGGTGAACGCCGGCTTTGGCCCGATAAAGATTCGTCACGAATTACGTCAGAAAGGGGTTGGCGTTGACCTGGTTGACGAATACCTGCCACGATCAAACAGGCAGTGGGACGCGTTGATGGAACGGCAGCGAATCAAAAAATTCGGGCAGGAAATACCGGCAGATTACCCCTTGCGCATGAAACAGGCGCGTTTTTTGCAAAATAGGGGTTTTTCTCCCGAAGCGGTCATGCGATTATTCCGCTGAGAATGCCAGGTCAGTATTGAATGGCATTTATTTAGACCCGTTATTCCCGCGAAAGCGGGAATTTATCAGGGTTGGAAAGCACGGTTCTATAGATTCCGGCTCGGGGGCCGGAATGACGATAGTGTGAATTAGTTTCCGGAAATTTGAAATTACATGATAACCAGCGCCGAATTACGGGATAAATTCCTGAAATATTTTGAAAGCCACGGGCATACCATTGTACCGTCCGGCTCGCTGGTGCCTGCAAACGACCAGACACTCCTGTTCACTAATTCCGGCATGGTGCAGTTCAAAGATGTATTGCTTGGAATCGAAAAAAGAAACTACAAAACCGCCACCACCTCGCAGCGTTGCGTGCGTGCCGGTGGCAAGCACAATGATCTTGAAAATGTCGGGTACACGGCCAGGCACCATACTTTTTTTGAAATGCTGGGCAACTTTAGTTTCGGTGATTATTTCAAGAAGGATGCCATTTTTTACGCCTGGGATTTTCTCACCGAGGTCATAGGCCTGCCGGCGGAAAAACTCTGGGTGACGGTTTATGCCGACGATGACGAGGCCGCCGATATCTGGTTGAACGAAATCGGCGTCAACCCGAAACAGTTCGCCCGCATCGCTACTTCCGACAATTTCTGGTCGATGGGTGATACCGGTCCCTGCGGCCCCTGTAGTGAAATCTTTTACGATCATGGACCCGAGGTCGAGGGCGGGCCACCGGGAACCCCCGAGCAGGACGGTGATCGCTATATAGAGATCTGGAATCTGGTATTCATGCAGTTTAATCGCGATGAAAAGGGTGAGTTGCATCCTCTGCCGAGGCCTTCGGTCGATACCGGACTGGGCCTCGAACGACTCGCCGCGATCATGCAAAATGTGCATAGCAATTACGATATCGATCTGTTTAAAAGGCTGATCAAAGTGGCCGCCGAGTTGACTGACACGCAGGATCTGGAAAATAAATCGCTGCGCGTCATAGCCGACCATATTCGTTCCTGTGCGTTTTTAATCGTCGATGGTGTACTGCCCTCGAACGAAGGGCGAGGGTATGTACTGCGCCGTATCATTCGTCGCGCTGCGCGGCATGGACATCAACTCGGTTGCCAGCAGGCATTTTTTTACCGGCTAGTCTCGACTCTGGATGAACTCATGGGCGATGCCTATCCGGAACTGCGTAAGCAGAAAAATCATGTGGCACGGGTTTTACGCAAGGAAGAGGAACGATTTGCCGAAACCCTGGAGCAGGGTATGCGAATTCTGGAAGATACTATCAGCGGCATGCAGGGCGATACCATCAGCGGTGATATGGTATTCAAATTGTACGACACCTATGGTTTTCCGGTCGATCTGACCGCCGATGTTGCGCGGGAAAGAGGGTTGAATATCGACCAGGCAGGGTTTGATAGCGAAATGCAGGCCCAGAAAACCCGTGCTCGGGCTTCCAGTCAATTTAACGCTGGCGGGGATGCGCTCCAACTCGATGGATACGTGGCTACCGGCTTTCTCGGGTACAAAAAATACGCCTCGCGGGCCAGCGTCGTTGCGATCTTGCAAAATGGGGAATCTCTGGAAATTCTCGACAATGGCGACGAAGCCATGGTGATACTGGATCGGACCCCATTTTATGCTGAATCTGGCGGCCAGGTAGGCGATAGAGGCACTCTCAGTCTGAATAATACCGAATTTCAGGTGCGCGACACGCAAAAGCAAAACGATGTCTACCTGCATATTGGTCAACTGGCTAAAGGGCAACTTAAGGTTGGCGATTCGGTCAAAGCCCAGATCGACGAAGACAATCGCCATGCGGTGATGCTAAATCATTCGGGCACCCATTTGATGCACGCGGTATTACGCCAGGTTCTCGGTGAGCATGTACAGCAAAAGGGCTCGCTGGTCGATGCTGATAAACTGCGCTTTGATTTTTCGCATTATCAATCTTTGACCCGGGAGGAAATCGAGCAAATTGAAACCCTGGTCAATGACGAGATTCGCGGGAATCTGCAAAGCAGTGCTGAAACCATGGATATGGAATCTGCCAGGGCAACCGGCGCGATGGCGCTGTTTGGTGAAAAGTACGGTGATAAGGTGCGCGTGATGCGAATTGGTTCCCATTCGGTTGAGCTTTGCGGCGGCACGCATGTGCAACGCTCGGGCGATATAGGCCTGTTCAAGATAGTGCTGGAAAGCGGCATTGCCTCTGGTGTGCGGCGTATCGAGGCGGTCACGGGCAAAGAAGCGATGCGACGTTTTATCGAATCTGAAAACAGGCTCGATGCAGCAGCAAAGGTGTTAAAATCAGGCAGGGACGATCTGCTTGCCAGGGTCGAGCAGCTATATGCCAGTAACCGTCAATTGGAAAAGGAACTGGCCGCGCTCAAATCTCGATCTGCTGCCAAGGCCGGTGGTGATCTCGCGGCGCAGGCGGTCGAGGTAAAAGGTATCAAGGTGCTGGCCGCCAGTCTCGACGGCGCGAATATTAAAACCCTGCGTGATACGGTTGACCAGTTGAAAAATAAACTCGGAGCAGCAGCCGTGGTGCTGGCCAGCAGCGAAAACGGCAAGGTGTCGATTATAGCTGGCGTCACCAAAGCTGAGACCGATAAAGTCCGTGCGGGCGATCTGGCCAATTTAGTCGCGGAACAATGCGGTGGACGGGGCGGAGGGCGTCCCGATATGGCGCAGGCAGGCGGCAATCAACCCGACAATTTGCCCAAGGCGCTGGCTTCGGTCCTTCCCTGGATCGAAAAACTGCTTTAATAGCAATTCGAGCAAGCTATGCCTGTAGGGTCGAATTCATTCGACCAATAGTTATTCGAGACAAGGAGGTCAACCGGTCGAATGAATTCGACCAACATAATCAAACCGGTCGAATGAATTCGACCCTACTCGATCAAGGGGCAGAGCTAATTTAATTATACAAGCAGGCGCATATTTTCTATAATCCGCGCTCGTTTTTTCGCTGTTTAATTATGCCTTTACTGGTTCAAAAATATGGTGGCACCTCGCTCGGTTCGAAAGAAAGAATCGAGGCCGTGGCTGAAAAAGTGATTGCCTACAAGGATCAGGGTAATGACATGGTGGTGGTCGTATCTGCAATGAGCGGGGAAACCAATCGCCTGGTGGCAATGGCACAGGAAATCGATCCAAATCCCAAAGGTCGGGAACTCGATGTATTGTTGACCACTGGCGAACAGGTGACCATCGCCCTCTTGGCAATGGCGCTTCATAAGCGCGGATATGCGGCGAAGTCCTATACCGGCGCACAGGCCAGGATCATAACCGATAGCAGGCATAACAAGGCGCGCATCAAATCGATTGACCATGAAAAGATTCGGCGTGACCTGAAATCAGGAAATATTGTGGTGGTTGCCGGTTTCCAGGGTATCGATGAGGAAAATAATATTACCACCCTGGGGCGTGGCGGGTCGGATACTACCGGTGTTGCGCTCGCCGCAGCCCTGAAAGCCGACGAGTGTCAAATTTTTACCGATGTTGACGGTGTTTATACCACCGACCCGAGAGTGGTGCCGGAAGCCCGACGGCTGAAGACGCTCACCTATGAAGAGATGCTCGAGATGGCCAGCCTTGGTTCCAAGGTGCTGCAAATCAGGGCGGTCGAGTTTGCAAGAAAATATGAAGTCCCGATACGTGTGCTATCCTCGTTTGAAGAGGGTGAAGGCACATTAATTACCACAGACGATGAAGCGGATGAAACTATGGAACAAGCCCTTATATCAGGAATCGCGTTCAACCGTGATGAAGCCCAGCTCACCATAAACGGTGTAGCCGACACACCTGGCGTTGCTTATCAGATATTGGGTCCAGTGTCCGATGCGAATATCGAAGTCGATATGATCCTGCAAAATATCGGCGCTGACGGGACAACCGATTTTACTTTTACGGTCCACCGCAACGATTACGAAGCGGCACTCGCTTCGCTAAAGCAGACCGCTAAAAAACTCAAGGCACGTGAGGTTACGGGTAATAATCGTATCGTCAAGATATCAATCGTTGGCGTGGGCATGCGCTCTCATGCCGGTATAGCGAGTCGCATGTTCGAACTATTGGCGAACGAAGGCATCAATATCCTGATGATTTCAACGTCCGAAATTAAGATTTCAGTGGTCGTAGATGAGAAATACCTGGAACTCGCAGTACGTGCTTTGCACGAGGGGTTCGATTTAAAATCGGAAAGCTAGCAACCCCCCGCATTGTTGGGTAGAATACCGAATTAGCCCAGATGTAGGAGGGCTAGATAATAATTATAACTGGATTACTTATAGTTAATAAGTAGAGATTACTGAGTTTTTTTCTTATGGAGAAATAAAATGCTGATATTAACTCGGCGAGTTGGGGAAACTTTAATGATTGGCGACGAGGTAACCGTCACCGTGCTAGGCGTTAAAGGAAACCAGGTTAGAATTGGTGTTAACGCACCAAGAGAAATACCGGTACATCGCGAAGAAATTTACGAACGCATCAAAGCGGAAAAACGGGAACAGGCAGAGCAACAAGGACAGGAGCAAATAGGACAGGCAGAGCAACAAGGACAGGAGCAAATAGAACAGGCGGAACAACAAGGACAGGAGCAAATAGGACAGGCGGAACAACAAGGACAGGAGAATATAGGAAACACTGCCGAAAGCGCATAGTCTGGGCAAAAAACATAAAGCGGCGGTTCACGTCGCTTTTTCAATTTTACTGCTGGAGAGATGGCCGAGCGGCTGAAGGCGCTCCCCTGCTAAGGGAGTATACGTTAATCGCGTATCGAGGGTTCGAATCCCTCTCTCTCCGCCATGCAGTCTGGTCTCAGCAGAGAGTCTCTGCTGGGAGTATAGAAACTTCAATGTTATTAAAAGGTTACGTGGCAACGGGGGGCTCCCAAGCCCCCGTAACCGAACCCAAAATACCCCAATATCTTCGACTCATTGTATTTGTCTCAAAAGCTAAAATTGCTAGTTCGGTAAAAGAGATACTGCGCGTACTATGCGCCGGATAGAGATAGTGACGAATATCAAAATGACATTGAATTTGCTAAACGTGTTATACGAGACGAATATATAGGTCTAGTAATTAGAATCCTTGGTACATTAGTATGGGATTATGGTGATATCGTCAACAGATTGGTCACCTAATAGAGACTGCTCTGATCAATTAAGACTAGCGTTAGGGTCAATAATACATGGCAACCGATTTCTCAGATACTCTGGTAATAGGAGTTTCTTCTACAGCACTTTTTGATCTTGCCGAAGCAGATGCTGAGTTTCGTCGATATAATAAAACAGACCCAAATACAGCAGTTCAAAAATATCGAAAATACATGCTGGAGCACGAAAACGAAGTTTTAGAGCTAGGTACGGGAATGCCCCTCGCGACAGCGCTGCTTAATTTAAATAAGCATAATAGAGATGCTAAGTCACCGCTTGTTGAAGTGGTAGTTATGTCAAGAAACAGCCCCGAAACAGGGGTTCGTGTTTTAAACAATATTCGCCGATTAGAGTTACCTATTACCCGCTACGCATTTACAGGTGGGGAATCTGTCGTGGATTATTTAGATGCCTACGATGTGGACTTATTCTTAACTACGAATGTAAAAGATGCTCAAAGAGTAATTGATGGTGGTGGCTGTGCGGCGGCTATAGTAAAGCCTCCTCCATCAGAAATAATTAAGATTCCTGAAGGGCAGGTTAGAATAGCATTTGATGGAGATGCCGTTCTTTTTGACGAAAGTAGCGAAATCGTCTTTAGGGTCAAAGGACTTAAAGAATTCCATCGTTTGGAAGATAAGCACCAAGATGTCCCAATGGAGGATGGGCCTTATGCTGTTCTACTACGCAAACTTGCAAGATTACAAGAGCGTCTTCCGTTTAGTGTCGAAATCTCCCCAGTAAGAATAGCTATTGTCACCGCAAGAGATGCTCCAGCTGAAATGCGAGTTATCAACACTTTGCGACTCTGGGGTGTATATGTCGATGAACTATTTTTTCTCGGAGGAATGGATAAATCCAAAGTGTTGCAGGCATTTCGCCCTCATATTTTCTTTGATGATCAGGATCTTCACCTTGAAGATATTTCTCGTGCTTATCCCGCAGGTAAGGTTCCTACTAAATCAGGTTCTCCGCTGAAAAAAAAGGCCAAGACAAAGAAAAATAAACGTAAACCTTAACAGGTGGACCGAGTTCGGTACTGACAAGTTAACTGCTATTCGGCGACAATTGCCGGATGAAAAATACAAATATATATAAGCGATACCGATTTCCCTCAGAAATCATCCAATACGCCGTATGGCCTTACCACAGATTCAATCTCAGCCACCGTGACATTGAAGATTTATTAGCAGAGCTTGGGATAAATGTAACCTACGAGGCGATCCGATTGTGGTGCAATGTATTTGGTC
>JADFMY010000176.1 GCA_022563685.1 Pseudomonadota bacterium
CGAGTTTAGTTGCTGTTCTTGATGATAAATTTCCTTTGATGACATTTCCTTGGAAATCAAACACTGCTTTGTTTCCAGAATATTCCGCATGAAAATGTGGTGGATTGTGCTCATCATAAAACATCCTGTCAACGGCAACTCAAAACTGACCCACTTAGATGCTGTTCCTGCAATCTAAAATTGACCCACCCGGTTAGTCATTATTTATTACCACCGGTTTAATCACGCCGGCTTTTCGCTTTTCTTTTAATCGATAACTATCACCTTTAATCTGGATCACATGCGAGTGATGTAAGATGCGATCGAGCATGGCAGATGTCAGTGCCGTGTTACCCGCAAAGGTTTCATCCCATTGACCAAAGGAGAGATTAGAGGTCAGGATAATCGAGCCTTTTTCATAGCGTTTAACGATGACCTGGAAGAACAGATTGGCCTGATCTCTGGTCATCGGTAAATAGCCGATTTCATCGATGATCAGTAAACTGGGGCCATTGATGCTGCGTTGCATGGTTTGTTTGAGACGCCCCTGTCTCTGAGCCGTATCGAGTTGTAACAGGAGATCGGCGGCAGTGATAAATCGGGTCTTTAAACCGGCCTGGGTAGCCAGGTAACCCAGGGCAACCGCCAGATGAGTTTTACCGACACCACTGGGACCGAGTAATACGATATTTTCCTTGCGCTGGATAAAGCTCAGCGAAGCCAGCGCTTCGATTTGCTTCCTGGGCGCCCCCACGGCGAACTTGAAGTCATAGTCGCTCAGCTGCTTGGTGGCCGGAAAGCCCGCCATCTTCAGCAACACAGTACGGGTACGCTGTTGCCTGGATTGCTGCTCAGCCTGCAGGCATTGTTCCAGGTAATCGGTATAACTGGTCTCCTGTTGCGAAGCGGATTGGGCCAGCGCTTCGTATTCGATATTGAGGCCCGGTAGCCCCAGACCCTCACAGAGTGATTGCATGCGCTCGGTTTGCAGGTTCATGCCTGTGCCTCCAGTAGTATGGTTTCGTAGACGGACAGGTCATGCTGTAAATTAACCGGTTCAAAGTAGCCTGGTGTCAGTGACTCTTTCACCGGCAGCTCGACCAGGTTATCGGGTTTCGGCCGATACGCCTGCAATGCCGCTATTTCCTGTTGCCAACGGATGAGCGGTTGCTCCAGCGTGGTTTGATGGTCACGCACATTGGCAACATCGCGTAACCATTTCAGCACTTCGATATTGGCGGTTTCAACATCCAGTGTCAGCCCCGCCTGCTTCAGCTGGGCAACTAAGGGCACATAGAAGCTATGGCGCAAGTATCCGATAAAGCGCTCGACCTTACCCTTGGTCCTGGCTCGATAGGGCTGGCACAGGCGCGGGGTAAAGCCGGTCTGTTTGGCCAGGTCCCACAGACCTGGATGGAATCGGTGCAGACCGCTCCCATAGGCATTGCGCTGCTGGATAACGGTCTTCATATTGTCGTACAGTATTTCCTTCGGTACGCCCTGGAAGTAGGCAAAGGCATTTTCATGGCAGCCTTTGAGTGTCTCGAAGCGCTCATCGGTGACAAACTCGACATAGCTATAACGACTCCAGCCTAATGAGGCAACAAACGCCGACAAGGGGTCTTTTCCCCGTCGAAATACCCCCCAGTCAACTTGCATCTGCTGCCCTGGCTCCGTCTCAAAGCGTACCACCGGGTCCGGTTTTGCCATCGGCTTTAACTCAACCAGATAATTACGCAATGTTCGTATACTGCCCTGGTAGCCCAACTCATGAATCTCCCGTTCCATCACCGTAGCCGGTATCCAACCCGGTTTGGCCGCTATCACGCGTTCCTGGATATAGGATCTGAACGCATCGAGTTTTGTCTTTCTCCGTGGCCTGGATGAATAAACCGGCTGCTTGCCAGTGCGCAAGTACTCACGCACTGTATTGCGAGAAATACCCAGCTCGCGAGCAATACCTCGAATGCTGTAACCCTGTCGCTTCAATATCTTGATTTCCACTACACCTTCCTGTTTGAGCATCTCGGCTCCTCTTCTGATTATTCAGAACCGAGGTTAATAGAAGGTGGGTCAATTTTCAGTTGCCGCAGTGGGTCATTTTTACATTGCCGCTAACAATATGATAAGCTTGATTCGTACATTCACAAAGAGGGAATTGATATGGGCATTCTTAATGGCCAAGTGGCTGTGGTCTTGGTGCTAGTCGAGGCATTGGTCGAGGTATAGCTATTAGCCTCGCGCGCGAAGGGGCTACCATATTCGTAGCTGCGCGAACATTGAAAGCAGGAGACACACGCCCGGTAGGCCCTGATGACGTAAAGGTTCCGGGAACTCTCGAGGAATCTGTGCTGGAAATCAATAAGGCTGGTGGCGAAGCCTTCGCCATTTATTGCGATGTTCATGACGATGCCAGTATCGAAAGATTGATAGAAAACGTCATTGAAAGTCATGGCCGCCTCGATATATTAGCCTGTAGTCTGCTACCCGACGATCAATTCGAGGGTCATTTCTGGGAGCTTCCACTATCAGCATGGGACAATCAGTTCATCGTTGGTCCCCGCGCCTATTATGCTGCTGCCCGGGTAGCAGCACCGCACATGTCCAAAGCAGGATCGGGCTTGATGGTCTTTATTTCCTCACCGGGAGGCGCATTCGATTTCTATAGCATTCCGTACTGTGTTGCTCGCGCCGCCACTGATCGTTTGTCACAGGCAATCGATAGCGAATTGCGAGAAAAGGGGGTAACCGCCGTTTCACTATGGCCAAGCTACATTCGTACTGAACGTGTCCTGCAAGCCCACGCTGGTGAAGCTGTAGGATTTTCAGTTGAACCAGAGGTCGATCTGGAGTTAGAAGCAAACTCCCCACAACTGGTCGGATCGGTAATTGCTCATCTGGCAGCCGATCCTGACAAATTAGCATTAGGAGGTGGGGTACAATTACTGGCCGATCTTTCCACCAGGTACGATCTACTCGATGATGATGATTCAAAGGCAGTTTATCCTGAGGGTGTTGAGAAAGT